>JAADGZ010000192.1 GCA_013152045.1 Gammaproteobacteria bacterium | reverse complement strand
CGGCCAGATCGCAAACCGGTACACCGTGCCGCGCCACCAGATCCTGCCAGGCCAGTTCCAGCGCCCCTTCCAGCACCACCTCGGCTATCCAGCTTAAGTGATCGCTCACTTTCATCAGTGGCAGGGCTGCCGCCTGATCCGCCGCCGCCACCCGCAGCACATTACTATGGTGAAAGTGACGTAGCGTATCCATAGCCTGCTCAAGATCCCCCGCCTCGCAGCTTGCCATACGCTGATGCAGTTCCGTCTGTAAGGCGGATCTGTCCGGCGGTGCGTAAAGGCTGCGCGGATCCAGCAATTCATCCAGCAGCAATGGCTGCTGCGCAAGATAACGAGCGATCCAGGGACTGGCACTGCACAGCTTCACCAGCTGCGACAGGGCCAGCGGGTATTCCACCAGCAATGCCATGTAGACGCTGCGACGCGCAATTTGCTGCAGCAGATCCAACAGCCGCAGCAGAGTTATATCGGCGGCCTCGGTTTGCCCGCTCGCGCCCAGCAACAACGGCATCAATCGATCAAAGCGTTGACGACTTTTGGTCGGCAGAGAAGCATAACGCTGCGCTGCTTTGAGTAACTGTAGCTGACGCTGAACTTCTTCCGTATCGTTAAAGCCAGCTTCTATCAACACCCTCCTAACCTCGGCATCATCCTCAAAACCATCGCGCCAAATCCCATCCAGCCTCGCCTGCAGACTGTCACTATGAGCTTGCGCCTGCGGTGCATCAAAAACCTGGGCAAAATGCGTCTGCACATGCCGACGGTGCCGTTCCAATGCCTCAGCATAAGAATCCCAATCACGATAGCCCATGGAAAAAGCCAACCGAAATTGTGCTTGCGGATCTGATGGCAAAATATGGATCTGTTGATCGGCCCAGGCTTGCAGTCGATTTTCACTCAGACGCAGAAAGGTATAAGCCTGCAATAATTCATCGACCGTGGCCACTGGCAGGTAAACCTGTTTTCGCAGATGAGCAAATACCGCAAACAGACTTGGTGTCTGTAAGCCAGGTTCCTGACCGCCGCGGATAAGCTGAAACACCTGGGCGATGAACTCCACTTCACGGATACCGCCTGCGCCCAGCTTGATGTTCTGCGTCAAACCTTTACGCCGCACCTCTCGTATGAGCATGGTTTTCATTTCACGCAGCGATTCATAGGCGCCGAAGTCCAGATAACGGCGATAGACGAAGGGCTTTAACATTGCCATAAGCCACGCCCCGGCTTGCCGCTCACCCGCCACCGGGCGCGCCTTGATCATGGCGTAGCGTTCCCATTCGCGACCATGAATCAGATAATAGTTTTCAATCGCCGAGAAACTGGCCACCAGCGCGCCGCTCTCGCCGAAAGGCCGCAGACGCATGTCCACCCGAAACACAAAACCCTCGGCGGTAAGCATATCCAGCGCCTTGATAAGATGCTGGCCCAGGCGGGTAAAAAACTGGGCATGGCTCAGCGTTTTACCCGCCATTTCAACGACCCCCTCTTCACGATAGGCGAACACCAGATCGATATCCGAGGACAGATTCAGCTCCCTTGCACCGAGCTTGCCCATGCCCAGCACCACCAGTCCAAGCGGCTTGCCTTGCGCATCCCGCGGCGTACCATCTCGCTCACATTGCCAGTCATACAAGCGCGTCAGCGCCGCATCGACACAGGCATCGGCCAGGGCGGAAAGATCATGCAGGGTCTCGGACAAGCTCGCCCAACCCGCCAGATCGCGCCAGATAATGCGCAGCATATGTTGATTGCGGTAGTTACGCAGCTGTCGCTGCAGTTCGCTCTCATCTACCGCAGCTGTCAGCCGGTCAAACAGCACCTGATGATCAACCTGCTGTTTTTCAGGCAAGCCGTCCGTCAGCCAGTGCGGCTGACGCAGGCAGCTTTGCATGACAAAGTCGCTGCCTGCCCAGACCATCGGCAGGCTGTGCGCAAGCGATTCGGACAGCGGATCCACCGCGGCCTTCTGCTGCCAGTCCGCCCAGTTTTCTGCCACCCGCTCACGCAAGGGCGCAGGCAAGGCGGCAAGAGCCGCAGTAACCGAATTCACCCCGCCACCGCTGTATTCACCTGCAACCGCTCCAGCAGACGCAGAAAATCCGCCAGCTCGGGCCAGGCCGCGCCGACCTGGCGAATGTAGTCCAGGGTGCGGGGAATATCATGCAGATAAGCCGGTTTGTGATCCCGATAATTCAGCCGCGCAAATATACCGCTGGCCTTGAGATGACGCTGAATGCCCATGAGATCAAAGTCGCGCATGAACTGCGCCTCGCTCATCGCCGGTGGCAGAATACCCCGTGCCTGCGCCTGCCCAAAATACTGCGCCACCCAGGCCTGCACCCGCGCCTGCGGCCAGACGATATAACAATCGCGCAACAGGGAAACCAGATCATAGCTTACTGGACCAATCACGGCGTCCTGAAAATCCAGAATGCCCGGATTAGAACATGGACTAGAATCTGGATCGACATCACAAACCAGCAGATTGCGTGAATGATAGTCACGGTGAACAATGACCTGCGCCTGCGAGAGCGCGGCATCGGCAAGAAAGGAAAACAACGAATCGAGAACAGCCCTATCATGTTTATTTAACGACAGGCCAAGATGGCGTTGCAGATACCAATCCCGAAACAGCGCCATCTCGCGCAGCAACAGCGACCGATCATAGGCAGGCAGCGCTGCGCCCTGCACCACCTCCGCCGGCGCCGACTGCAGAGTAAGCAAAGCCTGTATCGCATCGCCATACAAGGCATCGACTGAGCCTTGATTGAGTTCTGACAAATACAGGCGCTCACCCAGATCGTCCAGCAGCAACAAACCCTGGGCCAGATCCTGCGCCAGCACCCGGGGCGCATTCAGCCCCCGTTGTCGAAATAGCGCGGCCACAGCAATAAACGGTCGGCAGTCCTCCTGTTCCGGCGGCGCATCCATAACGATGTAGCTCTGGCCATTCAGGCAAAGCCGAAAATAACGGCGAAAACTGGCATCGGCCGAAGCCGGAGCCAAACTAAAGTCCGAGCTTCCCAGTGTTTGCACCAACCAGTCATAAACTAGCTGCAGACGCTTGTCATCCTCTGTCTTCATGATTCGCATTATACATACTGCAAGCGCTGACAGGGCTATGCAATAATATGCCACTTTCATTGGCTGGATTTGCAAGCACCTGACAATCTGTGATTACAATAAAAACTATTTTCTTCAGACGAATCATGCGCCAACGCCTCTTCTTGTCTGGCCTGTGTCTATTCGCAAGTCTGCCAGTCCTGCTCTATGCGCAGACAAAAACAGGCAGCGGGCCTGCCGCAATTATGCCCGATACAGAATCGCTGTGTGGCAAACCAGCGCCCTGGCCACGGATTCCATTTATTGCTGATCAGGCCACCCATCTGCAAGCAGACAAGATGGAAATGCCAAGCCGCGATATTAGTATATTTACCGGCCGCGTCATCATTAACCAGGCCAATACCCAGCTCGAAACCGACCGTGCCCGTTATTTCCATGAAAAAAATGAAATTGAAGCGCAGGGAAACGTACACCTCAGCAATCCCGGCCTGCAGCTAAAAGGTACGGATGCCCGCTATAATATGGACAAACAAAACGGCGTTATTAATCATGCCAGCTACCTCACCATCGATGGCAGGAAAGGTCAGGCCGAGAGCATCAAACTACTCGATCCGGCCAGAATGGCCATGTACGCTGCAAGCTACACCAGCTGCAAAAAGGAGGATCCCGACTGGCTGCTCACCGCCAGCCAGATACGTCTGGACACGGAATCCCGCCAGGGATACGCCACCAATAGCGTAGTGCGCTTTATGGGCGTACCTTTTTTCTATTTCCCCTATATGCGCTTCCCGATTGGTGATGCTCGCCTCACGGGCCTGCTATTTCCAGATATTGGCAGCTCCCAGCGCAACGGCAGCCAGGTGATCCTGCCATTCTACTGGAATATCGCTCCCAATCGGGATGCCACCATCACGCCCTGGTATATGTCCCGGCGCGGCACCCTGTTGCAAAATGAATTCCGTTATCTGAATCCGGGCAACAGCGGCCAACTAACGCTGGGTTATCTGAATAATGACAAGCTTTATGGCAGCAGTCGCAGTCGGATCAAATGGCAACACCGGAGTACCGCCGTCCTCGGCTGGGCCACCTCAATCGATTACAATCAGGTCAGTGACAACGATTACTTCCTCGACTTTGGCACCACGCTCAACAACTCCAACCCCACTGTTCTGCAGCAGAAAGCCGCCCTGTCTTACAACGCACTCAACTGGAGTGTCAACGCACAGGCGCAAGCCTACCAGACACTATCCGGCAGCAGCGCCTATGAACGTCTGCCCCAGCTGACTTTCCGCAGCCGCTTGCCTACCCGGGAAAATGAATTGCATCCCGGCATCAATGCTGAAATTGTTAAATTTTCCCGCAAAAATAGTAGCGTACAGGGCACGCGCCTGAACATGAAGCCCTATATCAGCCTGCCTCTAAGCAATGAAGCCATGTACCTCACCCCCAAACTGAGCTGGCAATATACCGCCTATGATCTGCTCAATCCGGCAACGGGGCAAAAAACCAAAGCTTCACGTAACCTGCCTATCTTTAGTCTTAAAAGCGGCATATTCTTTGAACGCAACCTGGGCCTCGGCGGCCACGACATGATACAAAGCCTGGAGCCGCAACTGTTTTATGTCTATTCGCCCTACCGACGGCAGGATAATCTACCCCTGTTCGATACCGGCCAGGTTACTTTTAACATCAACGACCCATTCCGGGAAAACCGCTTTACCGGCGCTGATCGGGTGGAAGACGCCAACCGCCTGACGGCCATGCTCACTACCCGTTTCTTTGACGAAACTAGCGGCACAGAAAAATTGATGGCGCGCATTGGCCAGATGTATTATTTTTCTAAACGCCGCGTAGCCCTGTCCGGTAATGGCGTAGATACGACCCGGCGCACTCCCGTCATCGCCGAACTGATGAGTCGGCCTTTTAGTAATCTTTATATTGTTGCGGATACGCAGTGGGATCCCCAGACCAAGACCTACACCCGGGGAAACCTGCGCATAGAGTATAAGCCAACCCGCAACCTGGATTTTCGCGTCAATTATCGCTACCAGAAAAATAGCCTGGAAACCAACGATAGTCTGATTCGCTGGCGCATCACACCCAACTGGTATGTTAGCGCCCGCAGGCTTTACGACGTCCGTTACCAGCGCCAACAAGAATCCGAATACAGCCTGCGTTACGACAGTTGCTGCTGGGCATTTAAACTCAGCACTCGGCAGCGCTTTATCCGCGTGGATGAGCCGGAAGAAAAAGCCATCTATTTCGAGCTGGAGCTGAAGGGACTAGCCGGTTTCGGTACCGGGTTCTAGCCTGCTAAACTCAGCGTCGCATTGAGGGATATCAACGTCCCGGCGAAGTAATTTTCCTGGGAAATGCGCAACAAATTTCTAAGACACGAATAATCACTTCACGACAAGCTGCTTGTATCGCCATTAAATGCTATCCTTGCCGGCCTGTTTTTTGCTGAATATTGAGCTGATCCGCATGAAAGTCCTGCCCCTGCTGTTTCTTCTTCTCACCCTGCTGGGCGCATCACCCACCATCATGGCCAAAAAATCCGGCATCCTTGAGCTGGATCACATCATTGCCGTGGTCAACGACGATGTGATCACCCGGGTTGAGCTCGACAACCGTCTGCAACTGGTTAAAAAACAACTGGGTGCCCGTACCCAGTTACCTGATGACACGATCCTGCGTAAACAGGTGCTGGAACGCATGATTATGGAAAAACTCCAGTTACAGATTGCCAAACGTTCCGGCATCCGGGTTGATGACGAAACCATCAACCGCGTAATTGAAAACATCGCCAGGGAAAACAAACTCAGCATGGAGCAATTCCAGAAAGTGCTAGATCGTGATGGTATGGCCTTTGCCGGCTTCCGTGAAAACGTCAAGAACGAACTGCTCATCAATGAATTACGCAAGCAACAAGTAAAAAACAAGATTACGGTAAGCGAACAAGAAGTAAATAACTACCTGGCCAACAAGGCCAACATGAAAAACCACGATGAAGAATACCGCCTCAGCCATATTCTCATCGCCACCCCCGAGGCCGCGACCCCGCTGCAGATCCAAAAAGCCCGCCGCCGCGCCGAAGCACTACGCAAACGAATCCTTGATGGTGAGGATTTTACCCGCCTCGCTATCGGTAATTCTGACGGCCCCCAGGCGCTAAAAGGCGGTGATCTTGGCTGGCGCAAGGCGGGACAAATGCCAACTTTTTTCAGCCATATCATTAACGACATGAAAATTGGCGATGTTAGCTCTCCTCTGCGTAGTGCCAGCGGCTTTCACATCATCAAGCTGACGGACAAACGCAGCCCGGATCAATCCCATGAGGTGCAACAAACGCTGGCCCGACATATTCTGATCAGACCCAATCAACTGATAAGCAATGACGATGCTCGCAAACAATTGCAAGCTCTGCGCGCGCGCATTATTGCCGGCGAGGACTTTGCTCAACTGGCCCGTACCCATTCCGCCGATACCGCCTCGGCCACAGAAGGCGGCAGTCTGGGCTGGACTAACCCCGGTACCATGGTGCCGAAATTTGAAGAAGAAATGAACAAGCTTAAACCCGGTGAAATCAGCCAGCCCTTCCGCACCCAGTTTGGCTGGCATATCATCCAGGTGGTATCGCGCCGCACTCACGATGACAGCAAACAATACCTTCGCAATCAGGCGCGCATGCTGATTGGCAAACGCAAAGCCGATGAGGCCACTCAAAACTGGCTGCGGCGTATACGCAGCGAAGCCTATGTGGATTACCGCTTCAACCAGTAAGCGCCGACCTATGCAACCCCTTGCTATCACAGCCGGCGAACCGGCTGGCATCGGCCCGGATCTAGTCATCCAGCTGGCCCAGCAAACCCTGCCCTGGCCGCTGGTGATCATTGCCGATCCTGATTTGCTGACCACGCGCGCCGCACAGCTCGAATTACCCCTGAGTGTTCAGGAATACTCGCATGGGCAAATAAATTCACACATACCCGGCACGCTCAATGTATTGCCCGTCACGCTGGCCCAGCCCTGTACCTGTGGTCAGCCTGATCCCGGCAATGCAGGCTATGTACTCGACAGCATACGCCGGGCGGTGAGCGGCTGTCAGGATGGTGAGTTTGCCGCCATGGTCACTGGCCCGATTCATAAAGCCGTGATCAACGAGGCCGGCATGGCCTTTACCGGTCATACGGAATTTCTAGCCGCACTCACCCATACGCCGCAAGTCGTGATGATGTTGGCCACTCCCGGCCTGCGGGTCGCGCTGGTCACCACCCACCTACCCCTGAAACAGATCAGCCAGGCCATTACCCCGGCCCTGCTGGAAAATGTCATCCGGATTTTACAGCGGGATCTACAAACTCGTTTCAACCTGCCAAGACCCCGAATTCTGATCTGTGGGCTCAATCCTCACGCTGGAGAGGATGGCCATATGGGCAAAGAAGAAATTGAGATTATCAGCCCGGTGCTCAACGCCCTGCGAGAACAGGGATTTGACCTGCACGGCCCCCTGCCCGCCGATACCGCCTTCACCCCGCCCAAACTCGAACAGGCCGATGCCGTGCTCGCCATGTACCACGATCAGGGCCTGCCAGTGCTGAAATACCGCGGCTTCGGTCAGGCGGTGAACATCACCCTGGGCCTGCCGATTATCCGCACCTCGGTCGATCACGGCACCGCCCTGGATCTAGCTGGCAGCGGCCACGCCAACACCGGCAGCCTGCAAATGGCCATCGACACCGCTGTGCAGATGGCGAAACAAGCACAATCTGAGTCTGATATTTTCGTTAAATAACGCAGAGGACGCAAAGACGCAGAGGCGCAGAGATTTAAATAAGAAATATTTTGCAATGTTCCGTCACTCCGATGCAGGCTGGAGTCCAATGTGTTAGACATTAACTGGATTCAGGCCTTCGCCAGGATGACATGTTTAGAATTTCTAAAGCCAGAAAACCTCTGCGCCTCTGCGTCTTTGCGTCCTCTGCGTTAAATTATGAA
>JAADGZ010000017.1 GCA_013152045.1 Gammaproteobacteria bacterium | reverse complement strand
CAGGTGCGTACTACAGACAACAAGATGCAAAATGAAGAACTAAATAGGCGTTCCAAATACCAGCCACTTTTGGAACGATCGTTCTTTTGGGAAGCTCGTTCGTCCTGAGCTTGTCGAAGGACTAGCAGATTATCGTTCTATTTACGGTATTTCCACGCCTATAGTTCGACAAGGCTCTCCTGAGCAAAGCCGAAGGGCTCACCATGAACGTGGAAATCCGCCAGTGATCGGGTATTCAGAACAGCTACTTAGTTCACTAATTACTTTATGGTGATGAACTATGGCTATATTTAGAAATTGTTCGGTTAGCCAGCGATACATAGGCACACAGCCCCACTACACTAGCGTTACAGAATACCATAAATCGGAGAAAGATGTTATTTCTATCTTAACACCCGAGTTGGCGGGGGACATTTATCGAAACAAGTAGCCCGGAGCTTGAAAACAGAAGAATCTTTCTGTACGGCTGTTCCAGAACCAGAAGATTATGCTGCTGTGGGTTTTGTAAATTATGCCTTTGATGATATGCGTGCGGATGTTAGCAGCAACGGTAATGTTGGGCTTTTTCATGTCTGGTTTCATTTTGGGTTTGACAAAGCTATGATGTTTCCTGATACAGGAAGGGTATAACTCGCGGGTTGTGAATGCTCCACCGGCTAAAGCAGGTAGCTTTAGGTCACTGAAAAATCGGATTAATCGGCCGCAAGATCGATGGCTCCCTCTCCCATGACTGGGAGATGGTTGGGGAGAGGGAGAAAAAAACCTCTATTTAAAGACTTTAAAGTTCATGATAATTCATTTTACAAAAATGCAGGGCCTGGGCAATGACTTCGTTGTTATTGACGCGATCACTCAGTCCCTCGATCTGAGTGTTACCCAGCTGCGCTTTATCGCTGACCGTCACTTTGGGGTGGGCTGTGATCAGATCCTGCTGGTGGAGCCTGCCCGGCAGCCGCAGGTAGATTTCACCTACCGTATTTTCAATGCCGATGGTAGCGAGGTTGAACAGTGCGGCAATGGTGCCCGTTGTTTCGCCCGCTTTGTCTACGATAAAGGTTTGACTACGAAGTCAGATATGTTGGTGGCGACGGCTTCCGGTATTATTCGCCTGCTTTTGCAGGATGATGGTCAGGTGACGGTCAATATGGGCGCTCCGATATTTATTCCTGCGCGTATTCCTTTTATTGCCGAGGCTGAAGCCAGCGTCTATACCCTGGAGGTGGCCGATGAGAAGCTGGATATCAGCGTATTGTCTATGGGTAATCCACATGCTGTGTTGCGGGTGAACGATATCGATTCGGCACCGGTTGTAGAACTGGGTGAGCAAATAGAATCACACCCGCGTTTTCCGCAGCGGGTCAATGTTGGTTTCATGCAGATCCTCGATCGGCAGCATATTCGCCTGCGGGTATTTGAGCGTGGCAGCGGTGAAACCCTGGCCTGTGGCAGCGGTGCCTGTGCCGCCGTGGTGGTGGGTCGCCAACAGGGCTGGTTGGATGCTAAGGTAGGTGTCACATTTGGCGGGTGGCGAGTTGCAGATTGACTGGCCGGGCGGGGACGAGCCGGTCATGATGACCGGGCCGGCGGTCAGTGTTTATGAAGGTGAACTAAATTTATGAGTAGCCAGCAAGAGAACAGTATGGACGAGAAGGATCTGGAACACACCCTTGTGCGCTACTTGCGCGATCACCCCGGTTTTTTTGAACAACATTTGGATCTGCTGGCGGATATGATTTTGCCGCATGTGCATGGCGGCACGGTATCGTTAGTAGAGCGGCAGGTTTCGGTATTGCGCGAGCAAAAAGAACAGTACCGTCGGCAGTTACAGCAGCTTGTCAGGCATGCCGAGAAGAATGAAAAACTCAGCAAACATTTCAATAGCCTGATTCTGGCGCTGTTGGATACCCGCGAGCTGGCTCAGGTTGTCGAGATAGTCAATCAGCGTCTGCAGCAGGACTTCGAAGCGGGAGCGGTGTCACTGCGTCTGTTTAATACCGATCATCCCTATTTGCGCGAGCGTCCTGAAATGGTGGACTGGAGTGAACCTGTGCTCGGTACGTTTGATAAAGTAATCAGTGGCCGCCGTCCCGTCTGCGGCACGCTGCCACCGGTACAGGTCGAGGCGCTGTTTAAGGATGCCGCTGAAGGTATTCAGTCTGCGGCGTTGATCCCTTTGCTGGTTAACGATCAGAGCCGGAAATGTTATGGCCTACTGGCGATTGGTAGCCATGATGCCGGGCGTTTTCGGGCCGACATGGGTACTCTGTTTCTGTCTCATCTGGGCAAGGTTTTGTCGCGGGTGTTAAGTCAGCATCTGGAATAAATTTATTTTCATGGACAAACATGCGCAGAGCCTGATCGGGGAATTTATCCGCAAGCTGCGAACGGAACGTCATTATTCACCCCGGACGTTGGAGGCCTACCAGCGTGATCTGCAAAAGCTACTGTCTTTCTGTGAACAGGCCGGGATTGAAAATTGGGCCGGGTTGGAACAGGCCGACATCCGCCGCTATATTGCTGGTCGCCACCGTCAAGGTATTAGCAGTAAAACACTGCAACGGGAACTCTCCGCCAGCCGCAGTTTTTTTGCCTGGCAGTTGAAAAATGAAAATCTAAAACACAACCCTGCCATTGATGTACGTGCCCCCAGATCCGGGCGCAAATTACCCGAAACACTGGATGCCGATCAGGCTATGCAGCTGCTGGAAACGCAGCCGCAAGAGCTGCTCATGCTGCGTGATCACGCCATACTGGAACTGTTTTATTCTTCCGGCTTGCGTCTTTCGGAACTGGCCGCCCTGAATCGGGTCGATCTGGATCTGCAAGAAGGAATGGTGGATGTCATCGGCGGCAAAGGTGCGAAGGATCGACGTTTGCCGGTAGGCAAAAAGGCACGGCTTGCCTTGCAACGCTGGCTGGATCAGCGTGCCGATCTGGTTTCGGGTTCGCAGTCGGCCCTGTTTCTGACGCGCCGGGGAACGCGCATGGGGGTACGCAATATTCAGTTACGGGTAAAAGAATGGGCGCGTAGGCGGGGGCTGGACAGAAGTTTGCATCCGCACATGCTGCGTCATTCATTTGCCAGCCACATGTTGGAGTCCAGCCATGATCTGCGTGCGGTACAGGAACTGCTGGGGCATGAAGACATTACCACCACCCAGATCTATACCCATCTCGATTTCCAGCACCTGGCCGAGGTCTATGACAAGGCTCATCCGCGTGCACACAAGAAAAAAATTGAAGGTGATGGTGGAACAGGAAAAGACACTAACGCCAAGACGCGATAAGCTCAGGAACGCATCTTTTTTTTCCTTTGCGTTGTTGCGTTGTTGCGCTGAAAAAGTCTGTTCACCTGTTTCGGGCCTGGTGTTATTGGCTTGTCTGTGCAGTAGTTTTGCCCATGCTAATCTTCTTTTAAGCCGTGATGAACAGGCCTGGTTGAAGGCGCATCCGGTGATTCGATTTGCCGTTGATCCTGATTTTGTCCCCTTTGAATGGTTAACCAAAAACGGTGAATACCGGGGCATGGCTGCAGATTATATGGCCCTGGTGGAAAAAAAACTCAACATCCGTTTTCAGCGAGTGCATACCGATAGCTGGTTAGATGCGATGGCCATGATTCGCAAGCACCAGATAGACATGTTGCCAGCACTGGTGCGCTCGCCAGAGCGGGAAAAATACCTGCTTTTCACACCGCCCCATATCATCGTCCCTGGGGTGCTGATTTCGGCGAAGGATTATGACAACATCGAACAGTTACAGGGCAAAAAGGTTGTCGTAGTAGGGGGCTATGTTTGGGATGATCTGATCGGCCATCACCGAACGGATGTGCATCTGATCCGGGTGGAAAACACGCGTGACGGAATGGAGCTAACCGCACTGGGAGCGGTAGATGGCATGGTGAGTGATCTGGCCTCGGTGGTGCACGCCCTGCGCGAAGACACTTACAGTAATTTGCATATCGTCAGTTATTTACCGCACAGGCTTGAACTGGGTTTTGCCGTGCGCGGTGACTGGGGGATATTGCGTGACATCCTGGCAAAAACCCTGGCTAGTCTGACCGAACAGGAAAAAAAGACCATTGCAGATAAATGGCTGACCTTGGAGGAGACTGATTTCTGGCATAAGCCAACGTTTTGGTACAGCATTCTGTCCGGCATGGCGGTGTTGTTATTGGTCCTGGGGATGGTGTTAATTTGGAATCGTATACTCAAACATCAGGTGGTATTGCGCACTCGGGCGTTGGAGAATGCACAGATGCAGTTAATTCATGCCGAGAAAATGGAATCCATAGGTCGCCTGGCAGCGGGCGTTGCGCATGAAGTTAAAAACCCGTTAGCAATTATTCAGATGGCATCGGACTTTCTTGCGCAAGAAGTGGTCGGTAACAAGGAGGCCTATGAAGTTGTCCGGGATATTGATGATGCCGTCGATCGGGCCAACATAGTGATCCGGGGTTTACTGGATTTTTCCAGAGGTGAAAAACTTGATCTGCGTCTAGCGGATATTAACGAGGTTATCGAGCGCAGCCTGCAGTTAGTGGCCTATGAATTGCGGCAACACAATGTTGAGGTGGTGAGCAGGCTGTCTAAAGTGTTGCCGGCTATGCAAATTGATTCAGGTAAGCTGCAACAGGTGTTTGTCAATCTGTTCATGAATGCCGCCCAAGCAATGAAGGCTGATGGCCAGCTAAAAGTTAGCAGTCGTTTATACACGGTTGCGACTGAGCATGAATTGCGCCGTGATCGGGAGCATCACTTTCGGTTGGGTGAGAAGGTCATCCTGGTGGAAGTAGCCGACAGTGGCCCCGGTATTCATGAGTCTGATCAGAAAAAAATATTTGATCCCTTTTTTACCAGCAAACCACTGTGAGAAGGATCAGGGCTTGGGTTGTCTGTATCGCAGAATATTATTAGTCTGCATCATGGCATTCTGGATGTTCGCAATGGGAGCAATGGGGGGGCAGTGTTTACCATGCTGTTCAAAATAAACAAGGAGCCGTAATAATGAAAAAACGTATTTTGGTGGTGGATGACGAAGTCGCCCTGACCCGCATGATAAAAATGAATCTGGAACGTAGTGGTGACTATGAAGTGCGGACCGAAAATCAGGGGGTGAAGGTGCTCTCGGTGGTGCGTGAATTCTGGCCGGATTTGATATTTCTGGATGTGATGATGCCAGGCATGTCTGGTGACGAGATTGCCCAGCAATTACGCGAGGATCCGGTACTGGCCGGAATCAAAATCGTCTTTATGACGGCAATAGTGACCAAAGAAGAAACCAGCGAGATGAGTGGCAACATCGGTGGTAATGAGTTTCTGGCCAAGCCGGTGAAAACCGAAGAGCTGGTCGAGACCATCGAGAAAATCCTGGGTGCATAATTTAGTCATGCTAAGAAATAATGGCTAGAAGGAAGTAAAAGCCATCAAATAAAAATAAATGCTGAATATTTTATTGAATATTCAGAATGTTTGAGCTATAAAGCTCAGCATGCAGAGAAAACTCGTTGAAACGACCGTAGATGATATTCGTGCTGGCATCCTCGATGCAGCAGAGGCACGTTTTCGGGTCTATGGCCTGAATAAGACCACCATGGCCGAAATTGCTCACGATATGGGCATGTCAGCCGCCAATCTTTATCGCTATTTTAAAAACAAGCAGGATATTGCGGCGGCTTGCGCCTCTCGCTGCATCGATACTCAGGTCGCCCTATTGCGCGATGTGGTGCGCACGAGCGGACTTTCGGCAGCGGAAAAGCTGGAACGCTGTACGCTGGAGATGCTGCGTTATACCTGGGAAACAGCGCACGATCAGCCTCGGATCAACGAACTTGTCAATCACGTTATCCTGGAGCACAGTGATATTGTGCATGACAAGGTTCGGGGGGCCTGTTCCCTGCTGGCTGAGGTGCTGGCGCAGGGTAATGAGTCAGGTGAATTCGAGGTGGACGATGTGGTAAAAACAGCGGAAACGGTGTACGCCACTCTGAAAATGTTCCATGTGCCGATATTCATGAGCCTTTACAGCCAAGAGGAACTCATCTCGCGTGCGCGGGATGTGGTTGCCTTGCTGATTTCCGGCCTGAGTGGGCGCAAACCGAAGCCGGATTAATAAAAAAAATTTAACCGAAACTGAATATTAATCATATTGTTCAGACTTTAATATTCAGAAAAACTAACAGGGGAGTGATGAGTATGCAGCGACTGGAAGAGCATTTTGGCGAGTGGGTGTTGAAATACCGCTGGCCAGTGATCATCATTTGCCTGGTTCTGGTATTTCTTGCGGCAACGGGCATGAAAAATCTCGCCATGTCGACCGATTACCGCGTATTTTTCAGTGCGGACAATCCTCAGCTGCAGGCTTTTGATGCGCTGGAAAATACCTATACTAAAAACGACAATGTGATGTTTGTGCTCACGCCGAAGAACGGCAATGTATTCAGCCGCGATGCCCTGGAAGCCGTTGCAGCACTGACCAAAAAAGCCTGGCAGTTACCCTATTCTATTCGCGTAGATTCGATTAAAAACTTTCAATATACCGAAGCCAAAGACGATGATCTGATCGTCCGTGACCTGTATAAAAATGCGCAGCAGCTGAGTGACGCAGAGCTGAAAAAAATTCAAAAAGCGGCCTTGGCGGAGCCGCTGCTGGCGGGGCGACTGATTTCACCGAATAGTAAGGTGACGGCAGTTAATGCCACTATTCAGCTTCCCGGCAAGAATGAAATGACCGAGGTGCCGAAGGTGGTGGCCGCTGCACGTCAAATGGCAGATGAAATCCGCTCAGCCTATCCGCAGATGGAAGTCAGATTAACCGGCATGATCATGATGAACAATGCCTTTTCGGAATCATCCATGGGCGACATGAAGAGTCTGGTGCCGCTGAGTTTTCTGTTGATGATGGTGTTTCTTGCAGTTTTGCTGCGAGACTTTCAGCGTGGTTTACCGGTCTTTCTTCTGATGGTAGGTACGCTGGCGGGTATTGGCGCACTGGTTAGTATGGGTGGTTTGTCCATGCCTGTGATGGCGGCCCTGTTGCTGGCGGGGTTTGCTCTTTTGCTATGGTCGTTTCCTGCAACCATATCGACCCTGTTGGTGATCATGTTGTCTATTATTGCCGCGATGGGGATTGGCGGACATCTCGGTTTTCCAATCACGCCGCCATCGGCTTCAGCGCCGACCATTATCCTTACTGTGGCGATCGCCAATTCAGTGCATATTCTTATTACACTGTTGCATGAAATGCATCATGGCAAAGACAAGCGCACGGCGATTAATGAAAGTCTGCGAATTAACCTGCAACCGGTGTTTCTCACTAGTATTACCACCGTGATTGGTTTTCTGAGCATGAATTTTTCTGATGTCCCACCTTTTCGGGAACTTGGAAACTTTGTCGCCTTCGGCGTGGTCGCCTCCTCCATTCTGTCGATCACCTTTCTGCCTGCTTTGATGTCTCTATTGCCGATAAAGGTACGCATCGTTGAGCAGGACAAGGATACCCTTATGATTCGGCTGGGCGATTTTGTTGTGCGTCGGCGTCGCCAGCTGTTGTTTGGAATGACGGCATTGGTCATCGTGCTGGTAATATTTATTCCTCGCAATCAGCTGAATGACGTTTTCGTACATTATTTTGATCACTCGGTTGCCTTTCGTCTGGATACGGATTACACCATTGACCATCTTACTGGAACCTATACGGCAGATTATTCCCTGCCCTCAGGTGAAAGTGGAGGTATTAGCAATCCAGCCTATCTGCGTGAGTTGGATAGCTTTGCTAATTGGTGGCGAAAGCAGCCGGAAACCATGCACGTTAATACCTTTACCGACACCATGAAACGATTGAATAAAAACATGCATGGCGATGATCCGGCCTGGTATCGTCTGCCTGGCAGTCGAGAATTAGCGGCGCAATATCTGTTGTTGTATGAGATGTCGTTACCTTATGGCCTGGATCTTAATAATCAGATCAGTGTGGACAAGTCTAAAACTCGGCTTACCATCTCCCTGAAAACGCTATCGAGCAAGGCAGTCTTGGCGCTGGACAAGCGTGCGCACCGATGGTTGCAAAAAAATACTCATATTATCAAAAATACGCGGGGTAGTGGTCCGACGCTAATGTTTGCACATATTGGTCAACGTAATATTGTCAGTATGTTGGAGGGCACCACGGTTGCACTGGTCATGATTTCCATGATTCTTATGTTTGCCCTGCGTTCCTTCAAGATCGGCCTGGTAAGCATGTTGCCTAACCTGGTGCCAGCGGCCATGGGCTTTGGACTCTGGGGTTTGTTGGTCGGTGAAGTTGGCCTGGCCCTATCTATTGTTACCGGTATGACGCTGGGTATCGTGGTGGATGACACGGTGCATTTTCTCAGCAAGTACTTACGCGCCAGACGGGAAAGCGGATTGAGCAGTGAAGATGCCGTACGCTACGCGTTTAGTCATGTTGGCCGAGCGATGATTACTACATCAGTGGTGCTAGTGGTGGGCTTTATCGTGCTAGCATTTTCCAGCTTTAAACTAAATTCAGGCATGGGCCTGTTAACGGCTATCGTTATTGTCTTTGCGCTGATGGCTGATCTGTTTCTATTGCCACCCCTGTTAATGAAACTGGAAGGAAAAAAAGCATGAAAAAAATGATAAGTATTTTTATCTTCTTGTTATGCACATTCAATGCGATGGCTGGTGAGAATAATGCTGGCATGGATAAAGGCGCTGCGCAGAAAGGACTGGCTATTGCGGTTGAAGCAGATAAACGGGATACCGGCTGGAGCGATCAGGTCGCTTCTTTAAAAATGATTTTGCGCAATCGCCAAGGTGATAAAAGCCTGCGTGAGATGCATAACAAAAGTCTCGAAGTCAAAGGCGATGGTGACAAAACACTGATAGTCTTTGACCGTCCGCGTGATGTAAAAGGCACTGCTTTCCTCAGTTTTACCCATGCGATCAAGCCTGATGATCAATGGCTCTATCTGCCAGCTCTGAAACGAGTCAAGCGTATTTCTTCCAGTAACAAGTCTGGTCCCTTCATGGGGAGTGAGTTTGCCTATGAAGACATTTCATCCCAGGAAGTTGAAAAATACAATTATAAATTTATCAAGGATGACGTTTACAATGGCCACCCGGTGTTTGTTATCGAGCGTTTCCCGCGTTACGAAAACTCGGGCTATACGCGCATGATTACCTTGTTGGACAAGGAAACCTATAGCCCGCTGAAAATAGATTTCTATGACCGCAAGAACGCGCTGCTAAAAACGCTTACCTATCATGATTACAAACAATATAAAGGTAAGTACTGGCGTGCCGCGCGTATGGAAATGGTCAATCATGTGACCGGTAAGAGCACTACCCTGCTGTGGACAAATTACAAGTTTGGCACAGGTTTAAGTGATCGTGATTTCAACAAAAACAGCCTTAAACGGGCGCGTTAGCGGCATCGCATTAATAAGGTGAAATATTTGTTGAAAAAACACGTAGGTTGGGCAGAGCAAAGTGAAGCCCAACATTATGCGATCACCTGTTGGGCTTCGTTTTACTCAGCCCAACCTACGGTTGTTTGCAGCGATGCAGGATGGTGGAATGTTTCTCGCAGAAACGTGCGAGGCATATGGTATCTTTGTTGTTT
>JAADGZ010000206.1 GCA_013152045.1 Gammaproteobacteria bacterium | reverse complement strand
TACACTGCCCGCAGGTTGATCATCACCAAGTCGCGCACGTACAACAGCCTCGCCCCAACGACTACGTACTCGAAGCAGCTCACCATCACTGATGTAATGGTCTTTCGCATACGTACTATTCAGCGCGACAAAAGGTTCAAAAATATGCGCTGACAAACGGGCTGACTTGCCCGTGCGCGTCAACGTATGCCAGTGATCACGCACGCGCCCTGAATTCAGGCGCAGAGGATAATCGCTATCCGGCAGGTTTGCAGGCTCACTTGCGGCTATGGCGATAAATCGGGCCCGACCGCTGTCCGTAAAAAAGTGTCCGTCACCGAACATACGCGCAGTACCGGCAGGCTGCTCAGCCGTTACCGGCCATTGCCGCGGCTGCAAATCCTGATATTCACGATCACTTAAAGTGGCCAACCCGCTGATATCAAAATCACGCTGCCCTTCATTTTCAAAGCCCGACAGGGCCGCATGCTCGTTAAAAATATCCACTGGCTCTTGATAAGAAAAAGCCTCGGCAAAACCCAGCCGCGTTGCTATTTCGGAAATGATCCACCAATCCGCCCGCGCCTGGCCCGGAGAGGGAAGAAAAGCACGCTGGCGGGATAGGCGGCGTTCCGAATTAGTCACGCAGCCCTCCCGCTCGCCCCAGGTTTGCGCTGGCAACAAAACATGAGCGAAACGAGTCGTATCGGTTTTTCGTACACAATCCGATACCACGACAAACTCACATTTGGCCAGTGCCTCACGTACGGCTCGATTGTCCGGCAAGGACACAGCCGGGTTGGTAGCCATAATCCAGAGTGCTTTTATTTTTCCATCCGCCACGGCACGAAACATATCGACCGCTTTTAAGCCTTCAGCCTGCACCATATTGCTGGCCTGCCAAAAACGTTTGACCCGTTCACGATCGGCAGCGTTATTTATATCCATGTGCGCTGCCAGTTGATTGGCCAACCCACCCACTTCCCGCCCGCCCATGGCGTTAGGTTGTCCGGTAAAGGAAAACGGCCCCATTCCGGGGCGACCAATACGCCCGGTTAACAAGTGACAGTTAATAATACTGTTAACTTTATCGGTGCCATATGACCACTGGTTGATACCCTGGGAAAACACACTCACGACCCGCTCGGTTCGGGAAAACAATTTGTAGAAGCGGCTGACGCTATCCAAAGTCAAACCACAGGACTCTGCAACGGTCGAAATTGAGGCGGCAGTCTTACGAGCCATGGCCAGTGCCGCATGCAAACCCTCGGTATGATTTTCTACAAATAGTGGATTGCTTTCTTCCGTATCGTACAGATAAACAAGCAGACCATTGAAAAGAATCTGATCGCTACCCGCAGCAAGCGGTAAATGCAGATCAGCCAGCTCACAGGTGGGCGTCCTGCGGGGATCGATCACCACCACGGTTAGATCAGGGTTTTCTTTTTTAGCTTTGGCCAGGCGTTGATAAAGAACCGGGTGACACCAGGCGGTATTAGAGCCTGCCAGGATCACCAGTTTGGCCCGCTCCAAATCTTCATAGGCACAGGGCACGGTATCCGAACCAAAGGCACGCTTGTAGCCAGCCACGGCTGACGACATACACAGGCGGGAATTAGTGTCGATATTGGCGCTGCCGATAAAGCCTTTCATCAGCTTGTTGGCAACATAATAATCTTCAGTCAACAACTGGCCGGAAACATAAAAGCCGATGGCCTGAGGACCATGTTCGCTGATGATGTGGCGGAATTTATCGGCCACATAGTTCAGCGCATTATCCCAACTATGCGGGGTACCTTCGATTTCCGGATACAACAATCGCCCGTCCATGCTCAGGGTATCCGCCAGCGCCGCACCCTTTGAACATAAGCGACCAAAATTGGCTGGGTGCTCAGGATCGCCTTTGACGCTTACCGTTCCATCTTGGTCAAGGCACGCGATAACGCCACAGCCCACGCCGCAATAGGGACAGGTTGTTTGCACTTGCTTGCTCATGACTTATTGCCGCAAGATTGTCATAATGAATCCCTTTTCCAGAAGCTGTCCACGAACACACTGGTAATAATCATCCCTGGCACCTTTGACATAGATAAGTAACCATACCAGCAGGCCCGGCATCAGTACAAACAGAAAAATAAGCCGGAGATCGGCAGGAATAGCAATGCGAGTAAGAGCAGGTAGATCGGCCACATATAAAACAGACCGCGTAGAACATGTTTGAGAATCAAGACCCATCGAGCTACTAAGCGCCGTTGCTGCTGCACCCTGGAGCGGTAGACCACGAGAAACACCGCACGTTCCAGTTCGTTATCAATATCAGACAGGCAGCGTTTCATAGGTTCGCAAATCACATAGAATATGCGACTCCAGGCTAATTAATGAGTATCGTGTACAACGCCCACCTGCGGCATATCCGCCAAGCCGGTTTCGCGCGCATGTTCCTGGAAGCCCCGGTTACGCCAGAAAAACGCGCCGGGCATGGTGGTGGGAATCACCAACACATAAAACAGGGCACGACTAATAAGCGCACTAAAAATAATTAACAACGCGCTAAATAGCCACAGACTATACGCCCAACCACCATCAATCATCGTCACCGATAGTGCCAGAACCAGCACCCCCGCCGCCGCCAGCAACATATTTCGCAGCATCCAGGTTTTTCCAAACCGTGTCCGCTGCTGAAAATGCGAAGCGGCCGCCTCGCCACCGGCACGAATATTATCCCGTGTATGAAAATACAAACCCGTGCCATCCAGCAGTAAACCCAACAACAACGGCCAGCGCATAATCTCAATCAGATGACTGAAGGATTGCCCCCTGAATAACAATGCCGCGGCAAAGATGACTATGACCAGTACACTGCCGATTGACAGCATATTGCCATAAAAAGAAGTTAGCACCTGCCAGTGGTTCCAGAAGGGGCGTGCCTTTATGCGATAAATTCGATGCATGAAATAAATCGCCAGCGGGCCGGATAACACTGCAGCCCAAGCACAAAATTGTTGCAGTCCGATAAACAGGTTTTGAGGCAACCAGGCAAACAGGGCGGGGAAACTGCTCAGTAAAGTGTAACTAGCCAATAGGTTGAAAAAAACCGCCACCCCAGCCACTTCCCGGCTCACTGGCGAGTAGCGCAGATTGTTAAAGGCGCGATAAAAACGATGCGGGCGACCCAGATGCAGGGTAGACAAGGCCAGCGCAAAGGTTTCCAGTCCCAACAGGGAAAACAGCACCACCGGTTGCAAAACGGGATTGGCTGCCCGGGATAATTCGCCCAGACCAAAGTAAGGGGCCAGAAATAACGCCAAAAAGACACCCACTACGGTTTGCGTAATCAGGGTAAAAATTACCAGCGGATCTTCCCGTGAATGCAGCTTTGCCAGATTCCATTCAGGCTTTTCACCCTGATCATGTAACTTGCTTCTATATTCACTCGCTCCCGCCTGATCCCGCTCATAGCGCAAAGGCATGGCATCGGTGCGCTTCATCTCCCGTGGCAGGGATCGGCTTTGTTGAAAACGAATATTGGGATGCGTGATATCAGTAGTGGGGAACCCGGGAATGCTGGTTTTCAGCTGCTCACGCTTTTCCGGTGTCGTTTCAATCACACCGAAGTCCAGCGCGCCGCCCAGGCAGGCGGCGGCGCAGGCCGGTTTCAATCCCACTTCCAGACGATCTACGCACATATTGCACTTCATAACATGGCCGCGAGTAGTATCCAGTTGCGGCGCATTATAAGGACAAACCCAGGTGCAGTAACCACAGCCAAAACAAATATCAGGATCTTGCAGAACCGCACCGTACTCGGCGAACTTGGTATAGGCGCGCGTCGGACAACCCTTGAGACAAACGGGATTATCGCAATGGTTGCAGGCCATCGATATATTCAGCCGGGTATAGTTCGGATAGCTGCCACCTTCGACATAACCCACCGCACGATAGGCAATATGCGGCGGCAGATCATTTTTTTCACTGCAAGCCGATTCACAGGCATGACAGGCGATGCAGTTATCGGCATTAAAATAAAATCCGTGCTGCTTATAACGATTGGGATTATCGCTAACCGAGGTATCGCCGTTGATGTTCAGACTCTTACCCGCCAGCGGATCGGTTTTATCAACTAATTCAATTTTCTTACCGTAGCGGTTCGTCTGCGGCGCATCGACCTGGGGAACAAACGCATAAGCGGGTTCTTTGTCGCGTACTTTATACATTATCGTACCTTGAATAATTGTTATCTACTTAAACGCGGAGAACGCAGAGGCGCAAAGACGCAGAGGTATTTATGCTCGTAATTTTCACCCCATATACATCCGAACAAAGCAAGTAAATACGCTCTACAGGTATCTTCACGCCCAAGATGAAAAGTAATTTTTCTCTGCGTCTTTGCGCCTCCGCGTCCTCTGCGTTAATTCGCAATGACCTCAATACGTTCGCGCGGCTTTATTGCGTACCGCCGCAGCTTCCTGATCGTCAATCGGCTCAACCTGAACTGCACACTGTTTGAAGGCTGGCTGGCGTGAATGGGGATCCAGCAGCCCCAGGCTGACGCGGTTGACGCATTCATGAAAATGAAACGGTACGAAAACCATATTCGGCGGTATGCGCTGGGTGGTCTGCACCATGACCACGGCATCACCGCGCCGCGAAGTCAGGCGCGCATAACTGCCGTGTTTTATGCCCAGGCGTTTGGCTGCATCAGGGTTCATTTCCATATACGGGGTCGGGCTGAATTTATTCAGATTGCCCAACTTGCCGGTACGCGTGCGCGTATGGAAATGCTCTACTACGCGACCGCTGTTCAGCCAGAAGGGGTATTCCTTATCAGGCCGTTCATTATTATCGACGAAGGGCAAGGGGATGAGCTTCGCCCGGCCATCGGCATATTGAAAACGGCCATCGGTGTATAAACGCGCGGTACCTGTCTCACTGCCATCGCTGCAGGGCCATTGAATGCCGCGCTGGGCTTCAATTTTTTCATGACTCATGCCGGAATAATCCAGCATCCGGCCTTTGGATAAAGTCCGCAACTCATCGAACACGCCGCTGGCCGTTTCCGGGAAATTCATTTTTTGTCCCTGGGCAAAGCGTTGTGCCATCTGGTTGAAAATCCATAAATCCGGTTTTGAGTCCGCATAGGGTTTAATCACATTGGAAATCAGGTTGACGCGGCGTTCGGTATTGGTAAAACAACCTTCCTTCTCAGCCCAGATGGCAGCCGGTAAATAAACATGACTGTACTCATTTAATTCCACATCCGCATAGGCGTCCTGCACTACCAGGAAATCGAGTTTCTCCAGAATTTTGCGGATGCGAGTGGTATTGGGCATCGAGGTCATGGGGTTGGTGGCGATGATCCAGAGTCCCTTGATCTGCCCGGTTTCAATAGCAGGGAAAATATCGGTTTGAGACAGGCCCCGCTTTTTCGGAAAAAACTCGGCATCGATACCCCAGAATTCAGCAATCTCTTTTCTGTCTTGTTCTTTTTCCAGCGCCCGATAACCGGGCAGACCGGAACAGGAGGACCATTCACGCGTGCCCATCGCATTGCACTGACCGGTGATCGACAAACTGGTGCCACCGGGCTTGCCGATATTACCGGTAATCAGATTTAGATTATTGATGCCCACCACCCCATCGGAACCGTGGGTGCTCTGATTGATTCCCATCGTCCAGATGGTCATGGCGGCTCCGGCCTTCGCGTAAACGCGCGCCACATTGCGAATGGTGTCTTCATCAATGCCGCAGATCTGTGAAGCACTAAAGGGATCGTAATCTTCCACCAACTGACTAAACGCGTCATAACCCGTGGTATGCGCTTTGATATAGGCCTCATCGGCCAGCTCTTCTTTTAAAATAACATGCGCAAAACTGTTGAGCAGCGCCACGTCGGTACCCGGCTTGATCGGCAAATGTATGTCGGCCATCTGGGCAAACATGGTGACCCGAGGATCGACCACAATAACCGGGAATTTGCGTTTTTCCAACGCCTCGCGCAGACGCCAGAAAATAACCGGGTGTTGTTCGGGAAGATTGGAACCAATAGCCAGCAGGCACTCGGTATGCTCAAAGTCTTCATAACAACCGGGCGGGCCGTCGGAACCGAACGAGCGTTTATACCCGGATACCGCCGAGGCCATGCAAAGCGTGGTATTACCGTCGTAATTATTCGTACCGATGACGCCGCGCGCCAGTTTACCCAGGGTATAGAATTCCTCGGTCATGATCTGGCCAGTAGAAACAATCGCAAAGGCGTCGCGGCCATGTTCGGCCTGAATATTTTTTATCGCCGCAGAGACTTTATCCAGCGCCTGATCCCAGCTGGTTTCCTGAAACGCCTGAAAACGTTTATCGCGTATCAGCGGAACCTTGCCGCGCCCGGAAGAACGAAACAGCTCATGTTCAAAGATCCCCTTCAAACACAGCTTGCCGCGATTCACATCGGCATCACCAACCCCACGTGAGGTTACCGCCTCACCTTTTTCATTCAAACCAACTTCAATCGAACAGCCGGTGGAACAATAACCGCAGGTAGTGTATTTCCACTCGACCACACCCTTATCGGGAAGCTTGATGGGATTTTTCTTTTTGCGACCAAATAACATTCGTATTTTTCCAGGTTCTGATTTAAACGCGGAGAACGCAAAGGCGCAGAGACGCGGAGGAGAATAACGATAAAATCCCCCCACCGTAAGCGGATGCAATATTACTATATTTAGCTTTCACTCTATAAATAAAAAAGCCACAAGCTACACAACTGAAGCAAACAAGTGCCGCTTTAGCCATGGCTACAATAGAACTTCGCAAGAAGTTGCAAAGAATTACAGGTAAAGTAATTAATTCTCTGCGCCTCTGCGCCTCTGCGCCTCTGCGCCTCTGCGTCTCCGCGTTCTCTGCGATCAATTTACTCATCCAGATAATGACTAAATTCTCATTTCGCCACCAGCGAAAGAAAAATCTTCTCGCCTTCCAGTTTGATTGGGTAACGCGCAGCACAACCTTCATCGGGGGCAACGGCGAGGCCGGTATCCAGACTGATGTTCCAGTTGTGTAAGGGACAGGTCACTTTGTTGTCATGCACGAGTCCCTGAGACAGCGGGCCGCCTTTGTGCGGACATTTGTCCCGCAGAGCAAAGATTTTATCTTCGTTAGTTCGAAATACGGCAATATCGCCCTCTTTACGACGCACCACCCGCGCGCCCTGACGGGGAATATCATTTATCGTTCCAATTTCAATCCAGTTATCAGTCATCATCATTACCATTAAAATATGTTTTGTTTATAAACGCGGAGTCCGCTGAGACGCGGAGTCGCAAAGAAAAACAATCTATTACTCCGCGTCTCGGCGCCTCAGCGCCCTCTGCGTTATTTACAATAACTTTACTACTAGCCATTGATCTCTTTCAAAGGCACGAATTCATGCTGCTCGGCACCTTCGACACGTTCCTGCCAGGGATCGACCTGGGCATGTTTCTGCGCCAGCAGGAAACGTTCGGCCAGGGCTTTGCGTCCGTCTTCGTCTTCGAGAATTTTTTCCTTAATATAGGTGAGACCTACGCGTTCCAGCCAGGGGGCGGTGCGATCAAGATAATGCGCGTCTTCACGATACAGCTGCATAAAGGCGGCGCAGTATTCTTTGACTTCTTCTTCTGTGCTGACATTACAGAGGTAGTCAGTAGCTCGCACCTTAACCCCGCCATTGCCACCAATATGTAATTCATAACCAGAATCCACACAAACCACACCAAAATCTTTAATCGTTGCTTCGGCGCAGTTACGCGGACACCCAGAGACAGCCAGTTTAAACTTGTGCGGCGTCCAGGAAGCCCAGGTCAGTTTTTCCAGTTCCACGCCCATATGGGTAGAATCCTGAGTGCCGAAACGACACCATTCCTTACCAACGCAGGTTTTAACTGTGCGCATGGCCTTGCCATAGGCGTGCCCCGAAACCAGCCCGGCCTGACCCAGTTCTTTCCATATTTTGGGCAACTGTTCCTTTTTTAAGCCATAGAGACCAATACGTTGACCGCCAGTAACATGCACCGTCGTCACATTATATTTTTCTGCAACATCGGCAATAACCCGGAGTTCAGACGGTGTCGTACCGCCGCCCCACATACGCGGAATAACCGAATAGGTACCGTCTTTCTGGATGTTGGCATGCGCGCGTTCATTAATAAAACGCGACTGGCTAGCATCTTTATATTCAGCCGGCCAGGCACAGAGCAGATAGTAATTCAGCGCCATGCGGCACTTGGGACAACCATCGGCCTTTTTCCAGTTCAGCGCCTGCATGGTTGCAGGAATAGATTTCAGCTGCTGTTCGACAATCGCCTTACGCAACTCATCATGAGAAAGATCGGTGCAGCCGCAAACGGGTTTCAAATGCGGGGCCACGGAATGATCGCCACCCACGGTATAAGCCAGCAGTGCTTCTACCAACCCGGTACAGGAACCGCAGGAGCTTGAAGCCTTGGTGTGGGCGCGTACATCGTCGAGAGTAAAGAGTTTCTTTTCATTGATCGCTTTAACGATGTCGCCTTTGCTAACACCATTACAACCACAAATTTCGGCATCGTCAGACATGGCGGCAACCCGGTTCTCTTCACCACCGTGGCCGGAATCACCCAGATGCGCCTGACCAAAGAGGATGTTCTCGCGCATATCGCTGATATCCGTTTCATCGCGCATGAGATCGAAGTACCAGCTACCGTCCAGGGTATTGCCATACATCACCACACCCTTGATGCGGTTGTCCTGCACGACCAGTTTACGATAAACGCCGCGCGAGGCATCCTGAAACACCAGTTCATCGGTGTGTTCGTTGCCGGTAAAATCTCCGGCGGAAAATAGATCAATCCCGGTGACTTTTAATTTGGTCGAGGTGACTGAACCTTCATAACGACCTATGCCATATTGCGCCAGGTGGTTGGCGCAAACTTTCGCCATTTCGAACAGGGGCGCAACCAGACCATAAGTAAGCCCCCGGTGCTGTACGCATTCGCCTACCGAGTACACGCGCGGATCAAAGGTCTGCATGGTATCGTTGACCACGATGCCGCGTTCACAATGAATGCCCGCGTTTTTTGCCAGCTCGAAGTTGGGGCGAATGCCTACCGCCATCACTACCAGGTCGGCATAAATTTCGGTGCCGTCCTTGAAGCGGATTTTTTCCACCCGTTCTTTGCCTATGATGGCTTCGGTCTGCGCCTGCATGAGGAAATTCAGGCCGCGCTCCTGTAGAGAATTCTTCAGCATTTCTGCCGCCGCACTATCCAGTTGCCGTTCCATCAGGCTATCCATGAGATGCACGATGGTAACGCTCATACCCTGTTCCATTAAACCATTCGCAGCTTCCAGGCCCAGCAAACCACCGCCAATGACCACCGCATGTTTATGTTTGCTGGCGGCATCCAGCATTTGGTCCACGTCATGAATATCACGAAAAGAAACCACGCCATCGAGATCATGTCCGGGAACCGGAATAATAAAAGGTCGAGAGCCTGTCGCAATCAGCAGCCGATCATAGGTTTCTTCACTGCCATCTTCAGCGATGACCCGGCGCTTGATGCGATCAATCTGGCTGATAGCCTTGCCTTTGTGCAAGGTAATGTTGTTATCTGCATACCATTGATCATCGTTGAGAATAATATCATCGATAGTCTTTTCTCCAGCCAAAACCGGAGAAAGCATGATGCGGTTATAGTTGCAATATAGCTCGGCACCAAACACGGTAATGTCATAGGCATCCGGCGCTACCTTCAGCAGTTCTTCAAGCGTGCGAATCCCCGCCATTCCGTTTCCGATTACCACCAGTCTTTCTTTCATTTTCAACTCCAGAACTATTCTTTATTCTGTGGCCAGATGCCACCCCGCACGTCGCTTAGCGTATGCAAATTATGAACCATTTTTTTAGCTTTTATATGCACGAAATATAACCCACTGTTTTTCTTTAGTAATAATTTCTTTGACCCTATAGATATGATCCGAATAAACACCCTTCATGTACAAAAATGGTGCACCTAAAAATCTGCATGCATCAACATCAAGCGTCATACTAATAGTAAAAAGCATAAAACCCAGACTATTGTTTATTGCCCCACAACAGAGCAAAACGCTTCAATTCTTAACTACCTTAAATTATATAGAGTTCAACCTCATCCAATTATCGAGCACTAAAAAATCAGCCTTCCCGATAGTAAATTTCCTTCCAGGCACCATCAGCAAGCCATGCACTAGAAAAGCGCAGAAGCTGAAAGGCGCGCCCCTATTTTTCTTTTGATTTCATGGACTTAAATATACGGCATGATGATTGCTTAAGGACATTAAAATTAAACTTATTCCTGGAGAGATGGACATGGCTAACGACGCCGATAAACTGAATCTGCTTTCTTTTAGCGGAAAAACTCGCATTCTGCACCTGAGCTGGTTCGCTTTCTTTTTAACTTTCTTCGTCTGGTTCAACCACGCCCCGCTGCTAGGCGCTATGCGCGAAGCTTTTAATCTTACCGATCAGCAAGTCAAGGCACTGCTAATTATCAACGTGACCCTGACCATTCCGGCCAGAATCATCGTTGGTATGCTAGTCGATGCCTTTGGTCCTCGGCGCATGTACTCTCTGTTACTTGTTATTTCCAGTTTCCTTTGTTTTGGTTTTGCCTACGCCCAGGACTATGACCAACTACTGCTGATGCGCTTTCTAATGGGCTTTGTTGGTGCCGGCTTTGTCATTGGCATTCGCATGGTCAGTGAATGGTTCCCCGCCAAACAACTGGGCGTTGCTGAAGGCATCTATGGCGGCTGGGGCAATTTTGGTTCGGCTGCAGCGGCCATGAGCTTACCAACCATTGCTTTATTGTATGGCGGTGATAATGGCTGGCGCTACGCCCTCGTAACTACCGGTGCACTGACGCTAATTTATTCAGCAGTCTATTTCTTCTCGGTTTCGGATACGCCAAAGGGATCAACTTATTTTAAACCCAAAAAATCCGGGGCCATGGAAGTTACCAGCAAGACTGACTTTTTCCTCTATCTGTTGATGAATATCCCCATGTATGCGGCGCTCGCCGTACTTAGCTGGAAATTGGGACCGGCCAATCTCAAAATTCTGTCTGTCGCTATGACCGATACAATTTATGCAGTCCTCATTGGCATCTACATATTTCAAAGTATTCGCGTTTATCAAATTAATAAACATGTGTTTTTCGAAGACGTTCCCGAGATTGACAAGTACAAATTCAAACAGGTGGCGATTCTGGACCTGGCCTACCTTGTTACCTTTGGATCAGAACTGGCGGTTATTTCCATGTTGCCGCTGTTTTTTATGGACACCTTTCATCTTTCTGCCGTTACCGCTGGCCTGCTCGCCTCCGGCTTTGCCTTCATGAATCTTATTGCACGTCCCGGCGGTGGACTGATCAGTGACAAATTTGGACGTAAGAAAACCCTGCTGATCCTGATCACCGGACTAGCATTGGGCTATTTCATTATGAGCAATATTACCTCCGGCTGGCCTATCTGGCTGGCGGTGATTGCCAGCATGGCCTGCTCCTTTTTCGTGCAATCAGGGGAAGGCGCGGTCTTCGCCATGGTGCCGCTGGTTAAACGCCGCCTTACCGGGCAGGTCGCGGGTATGGCCGGTGCCTATGGTAATGTCGGTGCGGTTGCCTTCCTCACCGTTCTATCCTTTGTCAGCACACAAACCTTCTTTCTGGTCATTGCTGGCACAGCCGTCATCACCGTGGCTGCCGTAGCCCTGCTACTGGAAGAACCGAAAGGCCATATGCACGAAATCATGCCTGATGGCACCGTGCAAATGATTGAGGTGGAATAAATTCCGATGCAGGTAAAAAGATACAAGATACAAGCTTGTATCTTGTATCTTCAGCATTTAATCTTTTGAGCTATGCCCGTTTCACTCGCCATCAAATCCGCCTCCACCAGCATTGCAGGCATTAAACCTCAGAATGAGGATGCCTGTGGCCTTCACATACCTGAAGGTCCGCTATTAAGCACCAAAGGCATTGCCGCAGTAATTGCGGATGGTATGAGCGGCAGTGATGCCGGCAAAGAGGCCAGTCAGGCTTGCGTCAATGGATTTCTGGCGGATTATTTCAGTACGCCAGAAAGCTGGACGGTAAAAACCTCAGCCCAGAAAATTCTTTCCGCACTCAATCACTGGCTACATGGGCAAGGCCGACGCAGATATGACAGCCATAAGGGCATGGTTACCACGCTTACCGCAATGGTGCTGAAATCCAATACCGGGCATATTTTCCATATCGGCGACACCCGCATCTACCGTCTACGTGATAATGACTTTGAACAACTAACCCAGGATCATCGGGTCACGGTGAATGAGAAAAAAACCTACCTGTCTCGCGCAATGGGTATCGAGCTACATCTTGATATTGACTACCGCTCGGTGCCGCTTGAGAGCGGCGATGTTTTTGTCATGCTGACAGACGGAGTCTCTGAATTCATCAATGATCAAAATATAAAAACCTGTCTTAAACGCAATCCGGAAGATCTACAAACAGCCTGCGATTCAATCGTGCAACAGGCTGTGGCGAATAAAAGTAATGATAACCTGAGCTGCCAGATTTTTAGAATCGAACAACTCCCCACGGAAAATAAGAATGAATTCTACGATCGTCTAATCGAACTCCCTTTTCCGCCGCCACTGCAAGCGGGCATGATTCTGGATGGCTACAAAATTCTGCGGCACCTATTTTCTAACAAGCGAACCGAGGTTTACCTGGCTCAGGACAGCGAAACAGGCACCCATGTAGTACTCAAGGCACCTTCGATAAACTATGAAGATGATCCGGATTTTATTCATCATTTTCTACATGAAGAATGGGCTGGGCGGCGGATCAATAATCCGCATGTAATGCAGGTGCTGGAAATAAAACGCCGGCGCACCGCGCTTTATTACATTAGTGAATACATCGAAGGCCGCACCCTGCGTCAATGGATGGATGATGAACCACGTCCCTCTCTTAGCCGGGTAAGAAACTTTATTGAACAAATAGCACAGGGCTTGCGCGCCTTTCATCGCATGGAAATGATCCATCAGGATTTGAAACCGGAAAATATTCTGGTGGATGAACATGGCACCCTGAAAATTATTGACTTTGGCTCAACCAAAATCGCTGGCATCGAAGAAATTAGCACACCGTTGGAAACCAACAACCTGCTGGGAACAATTAACTATACCGCACCGGAATATCACATCGGCGAACCGGCCAGCAATCGTTCAGATATATTTTCACTCGGTGTGATCGCTTATGAACTACTCAGCGGAAAACTTCCCTATGGTAAGGAGCTGTCTGCGCGCAATCTTCGCCGCGTCAATTATCGCTCCATCAAACAATTTAATCCGGAAGTCCCCGTCTGGGTCGACCGGGCGCTGGAAAAAGCGGTGCATATCAAACC
>JAADGZ010000289.1 GCA_013152045.1 Gammaproteobacteria bacterium | reverse complement strand
CGGACTGCTGAACCGGTAACTTGCTAGTAACAGGTTACGGGCTTCACTTTACATTGAGCTGCAATAGCATGGAAATTAAACCATACAAGGCGCTCGTTCGGATGCAAACCCCGCAGCGCTTCGTTTGCGTCGCACAGCTTGGTCGTTAATGTTTTAAAGGAGAATTGAGTGCCATTTACGCCTTTTCACATGGGGCCAGGAATACTGGTGAAGGCAATACTACAGAGTAGCTTTAGTTTAATGGTGTTTGGTTGGGCACAAATAGTAATGGATATTCAGCCATTATTTGTTCTTGTAACAGGTGAAGGACATTTGCATGGTTTTTCTCATACTTATGTTGGTGCAACATTATTAGCAGTGTTTTCTGCGTTGTCTGGAAAATACTTATCTGAAATTGGGTTGAGAATATTAGGAGTCTCTAAAAAAGAGAATTCTATAAAAATTAGGTGGTGGGTTTCGTTCTTAAGCGCATTTATAGGCACGTATAGTCATGTGATACTTGATAGCATAATGCATAGTGACGTGGAGCTATATTACCCATTGACTCAACAGAATGAATTGCTAGGGATAATTACTGTATCTCAGTTACATCAGTTTTGTATTTACAGTGCGCTAGTCGGAGCAACAATTTATTATTCAGTCCAGTATGTGCGCAAAAAAACATGAAAGAGCATTGGTACGAAACAGAATACGAAAAAGATGAAAAAGGTGACACTTGTTGTGGGCCTACAGTTCTTTACACTTCTCAAAAAGGGTTAGAGGCCCTTACTTCGGAGCTACAAAGAATATCTGAACAAAAACAAATGGGACGTCACGAATTAAGTATCAACGAAGTGGATAATGAACACTACGCGCCATTTACACATATAGAAATAGCAGAAAAGCCACCTGAAGATGAATCTTCAGAATGGAGCTGGAAACTATTTATATGGATAGGAATCATTATTCTTTTGGTATCAATTCTAGCTATATATGGTTTAGTGAGTATCATCATTGATATATTCAAATGAAAAAATGCATAACAAATCATTCAAACCGCACAAATCAAATCAACTACGCGTGTTCTACACGCCGGACGCGCAAAAGTGGTGCTAGTTCAAAAGTCGCGCGCTTAAGCATTAGCTGAAATAAATGGCCGAATTCAACGAAATATCACGAATTGATAGTTACCTCGAAAGCTTAGCGAAAGTCTCTCGTTGGGTGTTATCGTTGTCTTTTGCTATTTTGGTTTTATCAATATCATCTTCTCATGATTATATTTTTCAAAATATTTCCATTCCAAAGAGAGCGACATTTATTGCTCTTGGAATCATAGGGATGATGTATGCGTTTCTCACAGGCCAGTACATTTCGAAGATACGAATGGCGCTTCATTTATCACACAATAGAAAAGAATTAGTTAAGGCCATCGTGAGTCACGGATCTATGTTCAATATGTTTTATCAAACCCAGAGAAATGTTTCGTTGTTTGCTCTTCAGTCTAATGTAATAAATATTGTATTTTTGGTAATTATATATGCAGGGGGATATTTCTATTACGCGGATACCTTGCCCAGATTTTATGACAATTTATCCTCTCGCGGGTTGTTGGAAATTATGTTTGGCGTAGTTTTGATGTTCTCGGCTATATTTTCTATGAATAAATGGTCAATGCGTCCTGCATATATAGTTATCCGAGAATCAGCGCCAACGAAAGAAGAAGGAAGAAAGATGGTAGTAAGAATGCTAAAACAGATGGGGGTGATTAATTTGAGCTTGCTTTTATTGGTGGCTTTTTGTGTTTTGGTATAGGCATCAGCTGACAAATAGCTGCATCGGACTGGCTAAAGCATGGCGTTAGCACACATAAAAGCTAAAGTATGGCTATTTAGCCATATCAATGCTATATTTATCTCATGACTGAACAGGACTTCGAATGGGATGATACAAAAAACCTGGAAAATCAACGAAAACATGATGTTACATTCTATGAAGCACAACATGCTTTCCTAGATACAAACCGTGTTATTGCTGAAGATTTGGAGCACAGCCAAAATGAAAAACGATATTATTGTTTTGGCTTAAACGAACAAGGCAGTGGCATTCTCACTGTTCGGTTTACTTATCGGTCTGGTTGCATCCGTATTTTTGGTGCAGGTTATTGGCGTAAAGGTAAAAAAATCTATGAGCAAAACAATTCAATATAGTAACGAGCCAATCGGTAATTTAAATCTAGTACCTGATTTTTTACCATCACCTGAAGAGCTTGCACTTAAACAACAAAATACTAAAGTTACAATCTCTCTTAGTTCAGAGAGTGTTGCCTATTTTAAAGATACTGCAAAAAAACATCACATGCAGTATCAAAAAATGATTCGGCAATTACTCGATGAGTATGTGGCACACCAAAAAAATGCTAACAAGTAGCTTAACCCAGCCATTTACACAAAGAGTAGCGAAGCGAAACAGCGTATAAATGGCCGGTTAGCAAGAGCGGTAATCAAGGAGTCAGATACCATCTTGGAGATCAAGGATTTTCTGCGATAAGATTTGGATTAAAGGGTGTATTGTTTTTCAGTACGCCATAGATGATATGGACGAGTTTACGCATCGCGGCGCCGATGATGATTTACCTTTAGCCGTTAGGTGCTGATTGAGTTGAATCAAGACAGGGTTGTAACGTAGCGCCACCATGGCAGGAAAGAAGAGAGCCTTGCGTAGATGCGCGGAGCCGGTTTTAGACATACGGGCATGCCTTGTCATATTCCCTGATTGACGCTCACGCGGCGTGCCCCCTCAAAACACGGCGAGTTTTTTAGCTTGGTCGAAGCGAGCAATGGTATGGAAATGGGCAGGCAAGCAATAGTTTTTTCGCCGATGCCGGGGATGGATAGCAATAAGTCGTTTTGATGCTTAAGGTCAGGATCATTATCGATATGCGAGCGAATATCTTGGCGAAGTTGTTGAATACGTAAATTGAGTTGCTCTATATGGCTTTGGATTTCAGTCTGGATGACCGACTCAGCGACATCAAGTCGATTAACTTCTTGCTGTTGCATTTCGATTAAAGCGTCAAGGCGTTTAACCATGGCTTTGAGCTGTCGGATAGAGACAGGCTCAGGTTGCCATAGAGACGGCTGCATGGTCTGACAAAGCGGGCGATGAGAGAGGCATCTTGCGCATCGTTTTAGTGCGAAGGAGCTCACTTTGTGCAAAGCCTTTGATGCGAGCAGAATTGATGACGCTGACATCAAAGCCCTCCTCGTAGAGGAATTCGGCTAAAAAAGCAGATATAGATGAAGAACAATCGCTGATCGCCAGGGAGAGCGAAGCGGAGGCGATTAGTCGCCGATAGTCAACGCTGATTATTTGTTTCGGAATTAAGAGCGTTAGCGAATGATGGAGAAAAAATAGTTAGCTATAGAGGCAGTGCTGCGTAGCCAGAGACGAGCTTGCGATGTTATGGCGTAGCGACACAATCGATTATTGGAGTGAAAGAAAATGAAAGCTCACTACGATTTTTCAAAAATGAAGGGTAAAAAAACTCCTATATAAAACACCTTAAACTATAAAAATCTTAACCTAGGCAGACAGTTGACACTGTCAATATAAGCTAGCTAGGAGCAAGAGAAATGAATATTAAAGCGCAACGTTCTCAATTACGCCAAGAATATCTCAAAGGCATGCCGTCATTTTGGCCGATGCAGAGAAACTTTTTATAAATGGAAAAGGCTCTATGAAGCTACGGTGAGCTGGCGCTATTCACGGCTATAGCTACATCGCAAATATTGAGACCACGCGTCCTGACACAAATTGCACTGCGCGGGGCATCCCCTATCATAGCGAAACACAGATTCCTGCCGAGGCCAACCTAATTCGCTGGCAGCGTTAACAGAGCGTTCACTGCCCCCTATCAGGCAATAGCCCTAGCCTGAACTTAAGGCTGTTCGCCCAAAAGGAGAGCACCACCAGCAACAGCAGCGGAAACCGAAGGCAATAAATTTCTGTAACAACATCCGCCAGAGAGAATAGCTGCGGTAAAACTGAATCTGATTGAGTACATAAGTTTGTTGGCGCCGATCGGCTTCCTTATTACCCAGCCCCTGCTCGCTACTTTGTAAGGCACTGAATAACGCCCTTCTCGATTTCCCTAACAACGTGTCCGCGAAATGAGGATTATTTGGTGGTACTTGGTTTGGTGTCATATTTTCTCTACACATTTACAGGCGGTCATCCCGCCAGTACCGGAAACAGCCCTTTCAAACCATTGGCGATAAATTCAATTGCAATCGCCGCCAGTATCAGTCCCATGATACGAGTGATGATGTTGATTCCCGTGGCACTGATGCGATCGGCTATCCACGGCGACAACCGCAGCACACCCCAGACAATCAGGCTCAACAATAAGATACCCAATACGATGATCGAGTAATGACCAACGCCGTTTGATTTATGCGCAGCCAGTATCACGGTACTGATCGCTCCCGGCCCAGCCAGCAGCGGCATAGCTAGCGGCACGATGGCGACAGACTCCTTCTCGACCAACTCGTCAGCCTCTTCATCCGTCTGTTTAATATGACTGGTTTTCGCGTGCAACATAGCGATGGCCATCAACAATATTAAGATGCCGCCACCGACCCGGAACGAATCGATAGTGATGCCGAAAAACTGCAACAGCAGCTCGCCAAAAAACAGCGTCACCAACAGGATAATGATGACACCCAAGGCCACCAAATTGACTGTTTTACGACATTGGGTTACACCCTCACCAGCGGTCATACTGATAAAGAGCGGTATCACCCCAAACGGATTGACGATGGCCAACAAACCAATAAATATTTTTATGTATTCTGCGTAATCAAGCATAATGTTTGTTCTCTATAGTACGGGATTATTCCAGCTTTATCTGCGGCAGCGATGAAGATACGCCCGCACCTAGCGCACCACCACAACGGTTATAATCGCCAGACTGATGAAGCCAATCACGTAAATGCTTTCGTTAAGCCAAGCCCTCGTCACGATGCGCCCCAATCCCATGTAGAGCAATACCCAAGCAGCTCCCGCCAGCGTATCAATTGCAAAAAAGCTACGCGGTTTTACATCAAAAATACCTGCAACAGAAACCCCACCACACAAGCCACCCCAGGTGAGTAGCGTCACCACATTGGGCGTGAAGCGACGAAACGGTTTTAAAAACAAAACGGGCACACTGACATAGTGGGCGACTAGCACGACGAGTACCAGGACGACCAAAATATTTACATCATGATTAATGCTTACTAGCGGGCTCATGTGTTTACCATTCAGAAAGGTGTTTATAGCGAATGGCGTCGAGCGGTGGATACGAGCCTGGAAAGTCCTCATGATATTTCTGAACCAGCGAATGAGGAACCTTTACAAAACCAGCATTACAACATAACGGCCCGCTCAGTGGTTATCCTGATCCACTCCTGACCAATAATTCCCGTGTACGCCCCTCAATACATACGGCGCCGGAACAGCCAGCCAGCCAGGGTCAGCGTAATGCTGGCGATGACCACCATCGGCCAATACTGGTTGATCAACAGCGCATAACTATTGCCTTCCAGTGCAACGCCACGCACGATAATCAGGAAATAGCGCAGCGGATTGAGATAGGTCAGCCACTGCACCAACTGCGGCATGTTGGCGATGGGCGTGGAGAAACCGGAAAGGATGACCGCCGGCACCAGAAACAAGAAGGCCCCCAATACCGCCTGCTGCTGCGTCGCGGCAATGGCAGAGATCATCAAGCCGACACCGACGGCAGAGAGCAGGAACAGCACAATACCCAGATACAGTGCACCGAGACTGCCGCGCAAGGGGATATCGAAAAGTATCACCATCAGCACAATAATCAGCGTAGCTTCCAGCAAACCGATGACGATGCCGGGAATGGCCTTGCCGATAAGGATTTCCAGCGGCCGCAGCGGTGTCACCAGCAACTGATCGAAGGTGCCCGCCTCGCGCTCCCGCGCCACCGAGAGTGCCGTCACCAGCAGGGTCACCACCAGGGTCAGCAAGGCGACAATGCCGGGCACAATAAACCAGCGCGACTGCAAATTTTCGTTATACCAGGCCCGCGTCTGCAAGTTCACCTGCGAACCGCCTTGACCTTGTGCTGCCAGCCAGTTGCGATTGTAGTCCAGTACTATGCTGCGCAGATAATTCATGGCGATCATTGCCGTATTGGAGTTGCGGCCATCCACTATCGCCTGCAATGGCGCACTCCTACCCTGGATCAGATTGGCACTGAAACGCTGGCCAATGTGCAGCACCAGCAGCACCTCGCGGTTGTCGATTAGCGGCGCAACATCGCTGTCCCGGTCAATATAGGCGATGACCTGAAAATTGGGCGAGCCCTCGATGCGGCTGACCAGTTCCCGTGCGGCCTCACTGCCATCCTCGTTGTAGATGGCTACCGGCACATTGTTGATGTCGTAGGTGGCGGCAAAACTAAATACCAGTAGCTGCACGATGGGCGGAACGATGATGACAAAGCGGCTACGCTTGTCCCGCAACAAGGCCAGGAATTCCTTGATGGCAAGGGCGAAGATCAGTCTGAAAGCCATAAGCTAGTCCAGCCGCTTGCGAAACTTGCGCCACACCAGGCTGAAAAAGAACAGCAGCATAATAAACAGCGCCGCCATATTGGCCAGCAGCACTGGCCACACATCGCCGGCAAGAAACAGGGTCTGCACAATGGCGACGAAATAACGTGCCGGCACCAGATAGGTGATGACTTGTGTCCAGCCGGGCATGGAATTGATGTCAAACAAAAAACCGGACAGGATAAACGCCGGTAGAAAGGTGACGATGATGGCCAGCTGTCCCGCCATGAACTGGTTTTTTGAGACGATGGAAATCAACAAACCGATCGCCAGCGCTACCAGCATGAACAGCGCCGAGCTGACAAGCAGCAGCCAGAAGGAGCCACGCAGGGGCACACCAAACTGCCATACTGCCAAAGCGACACTGAACAGCATGCCGCCCATGCCTAATATAAAATAGGGTGCCAGCTTGCCGATCAGCAGCTCGCTTTTGCGCAACGGCGTCACCATCAGAGCCTCCATGGTGCCACGCTCCCATTCACGCGCCACCACCATAGCGGTGAGCAGCGAACCGATCAGGGTCATGATGATGGCGATCAAGCCCGGCACTAAAAACAACTGACTCGACAGCGCAGCATTGAACCATACCCGCTGTTGCAAACTCACCGGCATGGCCAATGGTTGGCCGCGGCTTGCTGCGTAATGCTCCAGCCAGGCCAGCCAGGTGCCCTGAATATATCCCTGGGTGATATTGGCTTGATTGGAATCCACGCCATTGATGATCACGCCAATGGGCGCCTCGTGTCCGGCCAGCAAGCTGGCGGAAAAATTGTTGCGCAGCCAGACGATGCCTTCGATCTTGCGCTCATCCAGTGCCTGCTGCGCAGATTGAATGGCATCGAAGTGCAGCGGGCGAAAAAACTCGGAGCGCTCAAAAGCCCCGGCAAGTGACTGCGTCGCGGTATCCGGCTGTTCGATGACAATGCCTACCGGAATGTGTTTGGCATCCAGTGATACCCCGTAACCAAACAGAAACAGCAATACCACCGGCATCACAAAAGCAATGGCGATGCTCGACGGATCACGCAGAATCTGCAAGCTCTCCTTGCGTATCATGCCCCACAGACGCATGCTGCTCAGCGAGCTCATGCCGCCACGTCCGCTGCCTTGCCCTGTCGCTGTTCGATCAGTTGTATGAAGGCATCCTCCATGGTCGGATCGGGATTTTGTGCGCTGCGCGCGCGCGTCTTCATCTGCAACGGCGTACCTTCGGCCAGCACTTCGCCTTCAGCCATAATCACCAGCCGGTCGCAGTAATTGGCTTCTTCCATGAAATGCGTCGTCACCAGCACCGTCACCCCGGCTTCGGCCAATGCGTTGGTACGCGCCCAGAATTCCCGCCGCGCGAGAGGATCGACGCCGGAGGTGGGCTCATCGAGAAACAGAATCTCCGGTTCGTGCATCAGCGTCGCGGCAAAAGACAGACGTTGTTTGTAGCAAGGCTAAATCACCGGCATTGGCATTGCGCAGCGGTCCCAGCTCGAAGGTGGCCAGCGCCCAGTCCAAACGCGCTTTTTGCTGTTTTTTGCGCAGGCCGTAGGCGCTGGAGAAAAAACGCAGATTCTGTATCACCGACAAATTGGTATAGAGCGAAAACTTCTGCGCCATGTAGCCAATGCGGCCACGCGCCGTGGCGGCGGCGCGGCGCAGATCATGACCGGCTACAGCCAGTTCGCCGCCGCTGGCAGGTAACAGACCGCAGCATACGAAAAGTGGTGGACTTGCCGGCGCCATTGGCTCCCAGCAGACCGAAGATTTCACCCCGGCGAACACTGAAGCTGACATTATTGACCGCGATGAAATCACCGAAACGACGTTGCAGCTTGTCTACCCGGATCACCACATCACCATCACCGGTCTTGTTTTTCAACGCTATTGAAAGCCTTGTTTCGCCTTCAGACCGATGCTTTTTCAAGCGTGCGACAAAGGCATCTTCGAAACGCGGTGCCACTGGCGCGATGTCGACATCGGCCTGGCCCGGTAACAGTGCTTCAGCCGTCGGTGCAACAGGTGCTGTCATCACCAGACGTACTGTCTCGCCTTCGCTCAGGGCATCCAGTACGCCTGGGGCGCGGCTCAACTGTGCCTGCAAACGGCGATGACTCAGCCCTTTGGCACTGACCTGAAAGATGCGCCCTGCCACCGAGCGACTGAATTGCGCCGGCTCACCCTGGCCCAGCAATTTACCCTGGTGCAGCAGAATCACCTCATCACAGCGTTCCGCCTCATCCAGATAGGCAGTGCTGAGCAGCACACTCATACCCGTCTCCTGCACCTGACGATAGACGATCTGCCACAGCTCGCGGCGCGAGACCGGATCAACGCCGACGGTAGGTTCATCCAGCAGCAATAGCTGCGGCGCACGCAGCAGGGCACAGGCCAGGCCCAACTTCTGTTTCATGCCGCCGGAAAGACGTCCCGCCAGGCGCCGGGTGAACGGATCCAGACCGGTCATCCGCATCAGCTGCGCGTAGCGGGCGGAACGTTCTGTCATAGCTACGCCTTGCAGGTCGGCGTAGAGATCGAGATTTTCCTGCACGCTGAGATCTTCGTAGAGACCAAAGCGCTGTGGCATATAGCCAATGCAGGACTGCACCGCCAGCGGCCTGGCGCGAGAGTCGAGGCCCAGCACACTGATTGCGCCTGTATCCGGCAGCAGCAGACCAGCGGCGAGGCGCATCAGCGTCGTCTTGCCGGCCCCGTCCGGGCCGATCAGCCCCGTCACCCGGCCCGGCTGAATAGCGAAACTCACTTCCTCCAGCGCCTGCACTTGCCGCCCTTCACTGCGAAAGGTCTTGCTGACGGCCGAAAAGATGAGCGCAGCAGCGTTCACGGCTATGGCCCGCAGCGGTTGGCAGTGGTGCTGGACAATGCCTGGTCAAGCGCAAGGGTGACCGTGACCGGCATGCCCAGGCGCAGCTCCCCCTGAGGATTGCAGGCATAGATTCTCACCGAGTAGACCAACCGCGTACGCAGCTCCGGAGTCTGCACATTTTTAGGCGTGAATTCGGCGCTGGGAGAGATGTAGCCGACCCAGCCCTGGTAAACCTTGTCCGGGTAACTGTCGGTGTGAATAAGCGCTTTAGCACCCAGGGCCACCTGCCCCAGCGCCGGTTCCGGCAGGTAGGCGCGCACCCAGACCGGGTTGATAAAGGCCAGGGTCAATACCGGTGTCTGCGGAAACGCCATAGCGCCAGGCTCCAGAATGCGATTACGGATAATGCCATCCGCCGGCGCATAGAGATTGGCATCTTCCAGCCGCTGCCGGGCCAGCACCAGCCCGGCCTCACGCGCGACGAGTTGAGCACGGGCCACGGCAATGTCTTCCTTACGCGGGCCGGCCTGCAACAATGCCAGCGCCTGTTGCGCCGCCTCCATCCGGGCAGCGGCGGCATCGGCCAGAGAGCGCGCATTTTCCACGTCCTCGGGCGAGGCCAGCTTGCGCTCCAGCAGCTGTGCCTTGCGCTTATAGCTATCCACCGCCGCCTTTGCCGTGGCCCGGGCGGCTTTCAGTTCAGCCTGCGCCTTACGGATCTCTTGCGGGCGGCTGCCCGCCTCCAGCTTTGCCAGCACCTGTTGCTGGGCGAGCAAAGCCGCCTGCACTTCGTCACGCTGCGCTTCGAGTAACTCGGTGTGCAGATGGGCCAGCAACTGCCCCTTGCTGACACGGTCGCCTTCCTGCACATGAATTTCAGCAATATGTTCACTGCTATTGAAGGCCAACTGCGCCTCGCGAATAGCGACATTACCGTAAAGGTGTAAGGTCTGATCATCGCCCTGTTCGTGCTGGGGCTGCGACAAGAACACAGCGATAGCGATGGCCGCCAGCGCCAGTGGCACGATCGCAAGGAAAACGGTTTTCTTCTGCATGTCCACCACTCCATTGTTGCTTTTTGTTCTAGCTTAACCCGGACAGCATCATCCTGCCGCTAAAACACGCTGCTATGTCATGAGAGGATAACCTAAAGAGCGGCAATACTCCGGCATGAGAGTAGAGTCTGAATCCCAGCGAACGAATGCTTTGAATTCCGAGGCAAGCTCACTTAATGCCACGGTCAGAGAGCAATGCGAACGGGTTTATTAGCTTTTAATCAGGAATTGACACCACAATCGCTGCTTGGGCCAGCGCTGCACTTCAAACTTGAACCGCAAGCAATGGAAGCAGCCATGCACTTTTGTTTGCAGACCCGTCTGCTATCCGCGAGCTTTTCGTGCGCGCATCCGGCGCCATAGCAGGAAATATATAGCCAAGTTGAGTACAACAACAATCAATCCAAGAAGGAGCTGCCACTCCCCCGTGAGACCCTCAGGATAGATTAGGGGCAGAATGTAATGCTCGACGAAACCGCCTGAGTATTCTGCTGCGCCGCTTGCGCGCCGCATTACATTCTCTAACGGCGTAAGAGGGCAGCGCCAAGCAAAGAATTCAACGGCCGTGCCCCAAGCCGCCGCGGGAAGATGAACCCACGGCATCCAGCGCCAGCGAAAGGCGAGCAGGCCTCCGAAGAGCACGAAAAGAATAAACGCAAAATGGGCGAAGACGACAAGGTCAGCGAGAGCTCGATAGAACATTGGGGTGGCCATCACAAGAGAAACTGTACAAGCTTGACACAAGAATGGTTGGAACCGTTAAAAATTCTGGTGCCAGAATAACTATGATCTTTGATGGAAATTTCATGAGTTTATTTGACGTTTTTGATAAGGAGCGCACAAACCGAGTAGCGGTAAGTCTCGCGTCCCAGTGAGCGAAGCGAACGACTTGACCCACTTGTATAGTTTCGTCGTCATTGTCACTTACTCTGTCAAAAAGAACATTTGCTGGCAAGCTCAACTGATTCAATCAGGTCTCGACTAAACCGTATTCTTCCATTTCGCCATGGACCTCTAGAATCTCACGGTTGAGCTGGACGATGTATTCTTTAGCAACCTGAGAGAATAGGTCTTCTCCAACATCTTCCAATTCGATCTGAAACTTCCCGCCTTTGAGTCGAACAATGAGATTATTGAATGCGCTCTTAACCTCGTTCGGATTATCCTCGGACAAGGGAATCTTGGTTTTGTCATCCCCAACTTCAATTTCAATGAAATGCCGTTCATCAACAGCTTTTACAATGGCTCTAATTGTTTCCATATATTTTTCCACGCTCTCCAAAAGCCTCTTCACCGCCTTCGAGAGTCTTCATGCTGATTTTCTTCCAATCAAGATGGTCGCTCTCATCACTAAGATTGACAAGATTGCTTGAAAAGGGGTTGCCCATATAAGTGCTGTACCCGCCTGCTCCATGGCAGCGGTAGATCGAACTGTAAGGTAGCGTCCTTACGGCTATGTTCGCATCGTGCGTCGCAATAAAAACCTTCTTACCAGCTCTCGCTCGCTCCTTAATCATCGGCACGATCACATCACTAATATACTCATTACCTAAGCTCCTCTCAGGCTCATCCAAAACGTAGACTTCCTTGTCCATTCCCAATTCTTTCTGCAGCATAACCATCGAGGCCTCGCCGCTCGACGGCTCATACTTATTCCCATCTAATGCGAAGTATCTTCTGAAAAGAAGCAACTCGTATGTCGTCTTTATGACCTCCACATCCTCAATACCGTTGAGTTTTGCAATCAACTGAAATAAGTCATCAGCGCACGCGTGTTCGCGGATTTTCCGAACGATAGCAACAAATTCCTTCTTTGGTTTCTTTTTAACCTTCGCCAGGCTCGATAGCGCGCTGTCTGATATCGATCCATCCTGAAATTTGAACTCAGTCCTAAACTCTAGATTTCCTTTGTTTGCTCCGAGGTTGCCAACAAGATCGCACTGCAGTGGAATCTTTGTGTTCACGCTTTTGACGATCTCGGCTGCATTTACCTCTATATCGATGCGATTCATCGCATAGTCGCGAAAGCCGGTTGTTGTTGGTTTTGCTGGCGTGCCCGTCTTCCGTTCCACCTCTTTACGGAAAGTTTCAATCGCCGAGTTCAATAAGCAAATCTCCTTCCAACCTAAGAATCTGTTCCATTCCCTCGTCCTAAGTCGCTCTAGCAGTTCCGACAGAATACGAGCAACCTCAATATGTTCGTCTTCGCTGAGCTCTTTTTTTACGGAAGAATTCTCAGCGAGAAATTCCAAGAACTCAGCCGTTTTTCTAGTTGCTCCATAAAAATCGGTGAACTCTCGCTTAGTACTACTTTCCTCCTCGGGCTCAATGGCTTTGATCAAAATCTTTTTGGCGCTCCTGTTCGTGCTCTTAACTTCAAAATAGGCTTGATACTTGGTAAGGCTGGTGACATCAACCTCACCAGCATTGCGCAGGTTTTCAATCTCAGTGTTGCAATAGTTGATACCATAGTCGTTTAAATTTACCGCTAATTCTTTTCCTTTCGTATCGAATATCTCATCTAGGCGGCCACTTGCCGATTCGTAGACTTTTGTATCAATGCCGTTCTCCGAGTAGTGCTTAGCGACAGCTCTAAGGATGTCTGTTTTGCCTGTTCCTTTGGGTCCAAATAATACATTGATGTCATTGAAGGCCTTGATCGTCAGAATAGATTTATCTGGAAATGGCTGAAGAACAAGGTCTTCTGAGGTTTTCCTGTCTAGTACAGTATTGATTGTCGTCTGATCTTTTTTTAAGAGCAGACAGAAATGCTCGAAGCTATCTACTGGGAGTCGGAGGTCAGGTAGTTCGTGAGAGAGCTCTTCATACTTGCTCCAGTCATGCACATCCGTCCCGTAAATCGACGCATACCCGTGCGAGATGTATATACCTGCCGAGATCGAGTTAGTGACCTCCTTAATAACGCAATCTGGGTTTCTCGTTGTCGTTTCAAGTTTCTCAAGCACATCGTCTGAAAGGTTTGGCTTTTTTTGTTTGTAGTGCGCTACGTAGATTGGGTCGAAGCCATCAAACGTCTCTAAGACCTTGTCGATCGAAATAGTAAAATTATCTGGAGTAGAGCCCTTCGTTATGTCGCTTACTGCTGTAGAAAACTCTTTTGCCAGGTTCGGCGAGGTAATCACGAGTAGATGTCCTCTGGATGAGTCCTCGAGAATATCTAGCTCGATCCCAGGCCAGGCTTGCACTTCCCCGTTAAACCGAGATTCAATTTCCATGAATTGATCTAGATCGAAAACATTATGGTTCGTAATAGCAATTATTCTGACGTCCGTTGACAGAACAGTTTCGCAAAAATCTTCTGGCGAGATTTCTCTTGAAGGCGCATCACCTGACTTGCACTTCTTTGTGTGGGTATGTATGTCGATCTTCATTCTATCGGAACACCTAGAAAAATTGCGTGAGCAAGGTGTAGAAACATGACCGCGAATTCAAGTCATAAGTGCAATTATTCATATTAAAGGTACGAAGGAGTTATTAAATAATTGATTTGGAGTTAAGTAATGATGAGTTTTTCGCGGTCTGTTATTGAGACTTTCGACGGCATCTTTAACTTGCTTCCAAGAGACTTGTCTAAAGTCGGTTTTCTTCGGAAAATA
>JAADGZ010000045.1 GCA_013152045.1 Gammaproteobacteria bacterium | reverse complement strand
CTATGGTGCAATGTTTGGGCGTCGGTTAAAGCCTGATGCTCTTTGATTATTGATACGAGAACAACAACGGTAAGTAATAGATGGAATTTTTTGCAAGTTTAACCTCAGCGGCGACAGAGCAGGATTTACAGCAACAACTACGAATTGAGACCCTGGCCCAGTTTTGTTCATCCATTTATGAGGTCATGAGTTATACCGATGATCGGGGTGAGATCAGTATGCTCTGGGGATTGTTTGAAGTTCAACGTCAATCAATTCGTGGTGGTGTGCGTTTTAGTTTACCGGGCTGTTTGAATGCAGTGAGCTGGACAATAACCATAAACACGGACGATAGTCTTGGGGAAGTAACCGTGCATTGCACCATCAATCGTCAACAGCATGATGCAGATTTTATTGAATCGCTCGAAGATTTTATCCAGGATTGGCGCAAAGGGCTGGCTGAACATCTGCAAGTGGCAGCTGTTACGCGTGAAAAATAGCGTCTCTGAAGCCGGCTTGTGTAGTTGGCCGTCGGTACCTATGCCTGAGAGTATGAAATTAATTAACCTTGGTAAATAGCGTTTTTGTGGCGAAGAACAATGAGAGTATTTTATGAAATTATGCAGATTAAAATCCTGGCTAGTCATTATTTTGAGCCTATTTTCCTTGACACTGCAGGCTGAGCAAATGTTACTAACGCCGTTGTCAGGGGAAAAAATGGCGCCCGCCCTGGTGTTAACAGATATTAATGGTGTGAAACATGACATCCGCGACTATCGGGGCAAGCCTGTGATTATCAATTTCTGGGCGACCTGGTGTCCGCCTTGTCGGCGGGAACTACCGTCCATGAATCGTGCCTGGGGAAAAATAAAGGCCGAGGGCATTGTGATGCTGGCCGTGGGTGTGGGTGAAGATAAAGACAGTGTTGTTGATTTTATGACGGATTACCCGATTGATTTTACCGTGTTGCTCGATAGCCAAGCTGAAGTCTCGGCGCATTGGCCGGTAGATGCTTTGCCGACAACCTTTGTATTGGATAGGCAAGGACGCTTGGTTTATCGCGCCATTGGTGGACGGGAGTGGGATAATAATGCATTGCTGGATAGCATCCGCGCGTTAAAAAACCAGTGATTTACAGTCGTATTTTTTTCGAAGCAAAGAGCGTTTCGACCTCTATTGCGAAGCCTGGCTTCTCACTGGGAAATATTTAGAGCATAAATAACTGGCTGATAAACTCGGTAAATTATTGATACCGGGATATTAAATAGAAATATACCTTCCGATCATTTTTTGGCAGTAGCTCATAAGCGATTGTTTTTTCTTGTAAGTTTATTCTGGTGTGGATATTGCTTAGGCTTACGGGAGTTATTGCCATTCCGTGTGTGGTTTCTTTGCGCTACACTTTAAGTTGCGGGTAAAAATAAAGCCATGTCATGGCATAAGGTTAATGTTAACGCTATTCGGTAATTAGAGCTATTCCTGGGTTCCCGGTGACAGGCGCGTATTCAGGTTGCTGACAGATTTTTTCGGCATCTTGCGGTGAGCCAGGGGGAAACAGACATGAGTAGTAAGTCTTTATTACAACTTACGCCTATTAATTTTTTGCAAACGTTTGTGGCTCAGAGTGTCAATGTAGCTGGCCAGCTCGGTTGTCCAGATTGTCAAAGCCATCTTGTCTATATTGAGCATCTTGGCTTGGCTACGGGGGCGTGCTTTGAGGCGGTCTACCGGGAGCAAAGCGATCTCGACACTAACATCAATTTGGATCAGTATTCCGAACTAATCATCAGCATGAAAAATCAGATCGGCGCTAACTTCTCGCGTGCTTCCAGCAAGCCTGGAGTGGTGCGAGTTGTTAATACTCGTTGCCCTTTTGGTGAGGCTGTCAAAGGAGCCCCTGAACTTTGCCGCATGACCTCCAGCGTGTTCGGTGGTATTGCTGCGCGCAACTTCGGTTATGCCAAAGTTGTACTAAACAAACGCTTAGCTACCAATGACAGTATCTGCGAGGTGTATATCTATACGGATCGTAAATCCGCATCTCGTTACGATGGTGATGAATATGAGGATGAGTCAGGCGTCGTAGTTTCTAAATCAGTGACTGCAGATGCGGCTATCCGTATTGAAGAGGGCTTGAAAAAATTCTGGTGCCACACTAACCATGCACTCGCAAATGACCGCCCCAAGGCATTTGTCGTAGCCGAGTCTGCGGCGATGCGCCAGATTTACAAGTGTATCGAACTTGTGGCACCTACTGATGCCAGCGTCCAGATTACAGGTGAGACCGGTGTTGGTAAAGAATGGGTGGCACGCGCAACGCATGCACTCAGCGATCGCTGGCAACAGGCTTTTGTTGCGGTTAACTGTGGCGCGATTCCAGAGAACTTGATTGAAAGTGCATTGTTTGGGCATGAAAAAGGGGCGTTCACTGGTGCCTATAATGTCCACTATGGTTACTTCGAGCGGGCAGACAAAGGTACCCTGTTTCTGGACGAGATCGATGCGCTGCCGGTTTCAGCGCAGGCGCGCTTGTTACGGATACTTCAGGAAGGCGAATTTGAGCGTGTCGGAGGACGGCAGACGTTAAAGTCTGATGTGCGGATTATCTGCGCCTCGAACCGCGATATTAAAGAGATGGTCGCTAGCGGCGATTTTCGTCAGGATCTATTTTATCGTTTAAGCGTTATTCCCATTCATATTCCACCCTTGCGTGAACGTTTGGAAGATCTTTCGGCTCTGGTTATGCACTTTCTTCGCAAGTTGGCAGAAAAGTATCAATGCAAGTCTAAAGTGCTAAGCGAGCCTGCCTGGCTCAGAGCAATGGCCTATCCATGGCCCGGTAATGTCCGCGAGCTGGAAAATATTCTTGAACGTGCGTTTCTATTTACGCCGGGTCATGTTATTGACGAACTCGATATCGCTGGCAGCGATGCGCAGAAATCTGTTGTTCCCGAAGAGCTTGCTAATCTCGATCTGCGTACATTGAAGAAAAATGCCACCATGGAGTTGGAGAAAAAAATTATTCACGCGGGCCTCAACCGGTTTTCCGGAAATGTTAGTCAGGTTGCACGTTCCATGGGTATTACTCCGCGAGCAGTACATCAGAAACTAAAATCTTACGGTATTGACCCCTCGGCTTACCGAAAAAAACTGGCAATTTCGTCCACCGATTCGGGCCAGGGTCGGTAAAATTATAAGTTGTTCTGTGTTGCCTGCCGCACCGTGCGGAAAGTTCTAAACTGCTTGCTGAGAAGTAACAGAAAACTTAATGTCTCCTGGGTATCCGTGTCGCGAGCGATTGACCACAAGCCCTTCAGTCCTCCGCGTGCCGGCGCAGAGCTTGCTGTCACGGCTGTTACCTCTTCCAGGCTGCGCACCAGATCATCAACCACATGCTCTTGTTCCAGGCGTTCAAACATCTCGATCATGCGGGGAAGTGCGGCCACCAGCCGATCCAGTCCGCTACGGTTGAGACGATCGAGCAAGTTCATTGCGCCACTGATGAGATCAGTCAGGCGCACGATCATTTCATCGGTGACAGAGTCCTGAGCCGCACTGAGCAGGCGCGCAAGCTGGACTACCCGCTCCAGATCGCCATTTTCAATCATCTCCGAAAGCAATGGTATAGCCTTGTCTGCGCTGCTACGTCCAAGCTGATCCAACAAACCAGCGCTGCTGGACAGGGTTTGCACAAGCCGACTGACCATTTCGTCTGTAAGTGCATCCTGCACACCAGTTAATACCTGATGTAGTTCAGCGCTTGTTCTATCATCCGTATTGCTGGTCTCTTGATTAGACTTGATACTCATGGTTCATCTCCGCTTACATTGGGTTATAGAAGGCCGCGTACTGAGTTCCAGTAAAGCTTGTTATATGCCAGTTTGAACCAGTGAATCATCTGTGTCGGTGGCTGAGGTTGTGGCGGATGTTGATAGTCAAAAGAAGCATAAGTTGCACGATCTTTACCGGCCTCGATAAAGCAGAAGACTTTGCCATCATAGGTTCTTACCATTGTTCCAAGTTTGACCAGCGCCGCGAGGTTCTCACCGAGGGCTTCTGCTTCATAGTGTGCGGTTGAGCCTGCCTTGCTGATGGGAATATTAGTGGTGTCACCGAGAACAAATACATTTTCATGACCTTCCATCTGTAGTGTATTAGGGTTGGTGGGTATCCAGCCTCCGCCGCCAAGCGCATTCTCCAGTATGACCGGCATACCGTTATGAGGTGGCACTGTGATCAGTAGATCGTAGTCAACCACACCGCCTTCTTCGCTGTGTACCTGTTTATTCTTGCCATCAACCTGTTTGACATTGAACAGTGTTTCATAAAGAATGCCGAGTCGATCAAATTCGGTCTGAGCCCATTTAGCGACGTTTTCCAATGAGTGCAAACGTCCGATCGGGTAGGTGTAAAAAAATTCCACCTTATCCAGAATACCTCGATCTTTAAAGTAATCATGCATCATGAAAGTGAGTTCAAGTGGGACCATCGGGCATTTGTGGGGGACTCCGGTAACGATGGCGACACGTCCACCTTCAAATTGTTGAAGCGCCGTCAGGGTCTTCTCAGCTGCTTCTACGGTGTAGACATGGTTTGCATGCTCGGCCAGTCCGGGTACACTTTCCGGATTGGGTCGTGAGCCGGTGCAAATTACCAGATAATCATAATCATGGCTGACGCCGCTTTCGGTTTCGACCTGCTTGTTATCCAAATTGAATGTTTTAACCGGGTCGACGTGAAACACGATACCCGGTTCAAGCAATGATGCTTGATCCTGATAGAGTTCCTGTGATGACATGCGACCGAATGCCACGTACAGCAGTCCCGGTTGATACATGTGTTTATCCGATGCAGAGAGCACGGTAACACGCACTTCGCCGCTTCTCAGTTCTGCGCTAAGACGGCGTGCAAGGTTATTCGCCAATATGGTTCCGCCCGTGCCGCCTCCGACAATAACTATCTTTTTCATCTCATCTCCTCCAGTCGATTAAAAATAACTGTTTGCTTACTTTGTCTTGCGGACGTGTATGTAATAGACGCCATCTTCTTCCCTGCACTCTACGATTTCATGGCCAACTTTATTGATCCATTCCGGGATGTCGTTGGCAGAACCCTTGTCAGTCGAGAGCACTTCCAGTTGGTCACCGATCTCGGCTAGTTTCATGGCCGCTATCAGTTCCATTAATGGACCTGGACAAAATGAATTTCGTGCATCAACACGTTTTATATCGCTCATCTGTACCTCATCATGGTAAATTCAGCATTAGCCTGGTTGACCTAACCTGGATAAATCACAAGATAAGTACCTCCACGAAATAATTTTCTACAAAATGCGCAGAAAATTATTTCTAAGGTACTAAAACGTCATAACATGGCCAGCGTGAAAATCAGAAAGATATTTGGTTAGTCCCAGAGGCTTTTCGATATATTCCTGCAACTGGTCGTCAGCAATTCCGAGTACCTCCATTGCCATTGAACATGGATAAAGTTTCGCATCACCTAGCTCGGCTGCCTGTCGGAACAGATCCTGAAAAGGAGGAACGTTTTTTATTTCCATCAGTTGGCCAATTTCACCTTCTGCTGGGGCGGACAAGTTTTTGTCTTTAACAAAATAGCGTAGCGCATTCATAGATAGGAACACCGATACAGCACTACCGCTGACGGCGGCTGTTGCAGCGAACATGGCGGCCATTTGCAGATTTTCACGAAGACCGGAAATGCAGATAATATTGAACTTTGTTGTCATAATAATTTTTCCTTACAGCTATGCAACGCCAGGCGCTGTTAAATGCTTTATGGATATAGTGTTCTCACGCATGTCAAAAACGTCGTCCTACTCCTGCACCGATAAACCAGGGATTAATGTCCACATTAACCTGGCGTACAGTCCCGCCCGAATTGAGAGTTGCAGTGCTATTCATTTGAATGTATTTGACATCAAAATTAACGAACCAGTTCTTCTTAATCGCAATATCAACACCAATCTGACCGCTTAAACCCCAGGAGCTTGAGAGACTAACATCGGTTTGACCTAACGCGCTGTTCAGGCTATTGCTGGCTTTCGCATCGAAAAACCGGGTGTAGTTGATGCCAAGCCCGGCGTAAGGTCGTATGTCGGCATCGGGCTGGAAGTGGTATTGCAGGGTTATCGTTGGTGGCAAGGTTCGTATTTCCGCGATTTTATTTAACCCGGCGATGCTGCCTTTACCGTTGATATTGTTCTGACTACTGCCAAGGATGGCTTCCACGCCCAGGTTTCGAGTCATAAAGTAGGTGAAGTCCAGTTCAATTGTAGTGTCATCGCCAACACCGACACTTGATCCTGCAATACTGGAAACGGAACTGCTGCCATCATTGGGGCTTACCTGCAGGGCGCGTAAACGAACCAGCCAGTCACCCGCATCAGCTATGGCAGCGGGACTGCAGATTAAACTGCTGATACCCGTGATAAATGATACTGTCGCCAATAGTCGCGTTCTCATAAATTTTCTCCGGCGTTGCGGTTTGATTGCTTGGTTGCAAATCATGTACCAAACAAAGAAGTACATTTTATTCAATCATTTATAAAACCGTAGCGGTTTGAAAGTAGGAAGTGATTATTCCAAGCGCGAAGTTCATCATCCCTGTTTTGAACAGCAGGGACAGCCTTTACCGTGAGCAGAGTCAGGAAGTGAACGCATCGCTTGCTCTCGGCCACGCGCCATATGGCCGTGTACCGCAGGTGCAAACAGAATCTGGCGTTCCATATTTGTGCCACAATTAGGGCATTTAGGTGCAGAGGCATCCATGGACTGATGTACCTCTCGTTGTTTGCCACACTGTTTGCAGCAATAATCATAAATAGGCATGGTGTTGTTCCCCTGCGATTTTGTTTTTTTAAAATGGAGGCGCGGGGTATTTTGTAGTGGTGGCCCCGGCCTCACTATATGAAAGATATAAAATATCGCTAATCAGTCCCAGCGTGCTGGTTGTTTGCCCTTAACTCCAAACTGGGTTGAGGTAACATCAATGTTCTTAACAGTTCTTCCTGCATCAAGCGATGGGGCTCTCAGGCGACTGGTTTCTACTTCCCAGATCCAGCCACTGACTACGACATCGTTCGGTATGAGAGGATGATTCTCGAATGTTTCGATAGTTTTCAGGCAGGCCTGATCGACATCATTCATCATCCCGATCCATTTAGCGAAAGCACCTTTTTTGAGAGTCAACTCGGGCAAGGTTGGGTCCAGTGCGATGGCATCTGGATCGATGCCTTTGTCGCGGAAAGCTTGCTCCAGATCGGCCGCGTTAGCGGATAACATGCCACATTGAGTATGTTGCACAATAACGATCTCTTTGGTGCCGAAAAAATTGCAGGTCAACATTGCAGAGCGGATTGCATCATCGGTAACGATACCTCCGGCATTGCGAAACAGGTGTGCATCACCGCCACCAACGGGTGAATCTGCATGGATCCCCAGCGCCTCATCAACGGGTAGACGTTCATCCATACAAGCTAGCACCCATAAGCTTCGGTCGTTGTGACCGTCCGGTCCGTAGCGACGGCGAGTATCAAAATGGCTAATTGCTTTAACATGATCTTCCAGTTGTTTTTTCAAGGTTGTCATATCAATCTCCTCATTGTTCTAATGTGCGGTCAAAATATCATTTACAAGCTTCATGTCAGCCTGGCTAATGTGCTTCGACCCATGAAAGTAGGTTACTATCAGCATGTTCTATGCCATCATAATATTCGTTATTAATTTCATGTATTTAGCTACAAACAGCTCGGGTGTGTGTGCAGTAATAATTCGTAGACTAATAGGAACGCAGTTAAGAATATCCAGCTAAATCTGTAACTTGGAGAAATCTGAATTAAAATCGCAATGAGAAGTATCACTTCGTAGAGGCCAGCGATTGCAGATGAAAGTCATCTAAGGATGTTGCTTTTACTCACTCTGCTGTACAGTCAGATATTGCAGTGATTGGCACTACGAATTAATAAGCTATCAATCGCAATCTATCTCTCGTTCCCACGCTCCGCGTGGGAACGTATACCGAAGTTTGGTCAATGGATCGATCCTGCTACAAGCTCATTAGCCCGGGACAAACGCATTTTGTTACCCTGACAATGCCGCATTATGCATTCCCACGCGGAGCGTGGCGAGAGGCTGTTACCTGTTACCATAGCCCCTTTCAGAGGTTATCATCATACCACCCGCTCTGCGGGCGGTATTTGATTTGGTTGTCAGCTGCAATTGTTTTCAGATATCTTAATGTTAGAATTCTGCTGTTATCAATTACCGGAAGCGTATTTATGCAAAAATCCCATACTGTTATTTTCCGTTTATATTTTTTCCTGTTATTACTGACTGCTTTATCGGTACAGGCTGCGGAAGCGGATAAAACACTAAAGCTTGTTAGCGGTCATTGGCCACCTTATGTTGAAAAGGATGCGCCTGGCGGCGGGGCGGCGATAGATCTGGTGAGTCATATTCTTAAGCGGGCGGGTTATGATACGGTTGCTTCAATTGACTCCTGGCCACGTTCTCTGCAAGGTTCGGAGATAGGTATTTATGATGTACTGGCGACAGCATGGGTTACCGAAGACAGGAAGCGGGAACTCCAGTTTAGCGATCCCTATTATGAAAATGTGACTCGTTTCATCAAACGCAAGGATAGTCCCGTTCGTTTTCGCAGTTATGCCGATTTGAAAAATCTGATCGTGGGAGTCATTGCAGGGCGTGACTACGGTGAAAAATTTGATCGCGCCAAGGGATTTTTACGAATTGCCAAAAGCCATGTAATTCAGAACTTGTTGTTGATGCAGCAGGGACGCATCGATTTGACCCTGGGTGATGAGTGGGTGATTCGGCATGAACTTACCCAGTATTTTCCCAATGCGATTAATGAATTTGAGTTTTTACCGCAACCGGTGTCACAGCGTGGTTTGCACATTGCAGTAAGCCGTACACGTCCTGATCATAAAGAAATTATCCGTGCCTTCAACAAGGCACTGGCGGCGATGAAGGCTGACGGTAGTATGAAAAAATTACTGGACAACTATCGAGCCGAACTGGTGCATCTGGGAAGTACGCAGCACACACCTAAACAATAGTATGGCGCGGCTTAGTAGCATGAAAAAATTTCAGCTAAAGTAAGCTGTCTTATTTGTTTTCCAGTTGCGCCAGTTTTTTCTCGAGTTCGCTGAGTCGTTTGCTCATCTCATCCAGTTGTTTGAAGCGTGCCGCGCTTTTTAACCATTTTTTCATGGGTTCCAGTGGTGTGCCGGAGCCGTACATGCCGGGTTCTTCAATCGACTGGCGAACTTCGGAACGTCCGGCCAGGACAACATGATCGGTAATGTTCAGGTGCCCGGCCAGTGCCACGGTGCCGCCGAACATACAGTTTTTGCCAATCTGGGTACTGCCTGAAATACCAGTTTGACCGGCAATCACCGAATCCGCGCCAATGCGTACGTTATGAGCAATTTGAACAAGGTTATCGATGCGCACACCGTCCTCGATCACAGTATCCTTGATGGTGCCGCGGTCGATAGCGGTATTGGCGCCAATCTCCACATCGTCACCAATTATGACCCGGCCCAGTTGTGGAATCTTGAGCCACTTGCCCTTGTCATTGGCCTGACCAAAACCGTCGCTGCCGATGACGACGCCGGGGTGCAGCAGGTTACGTTCACCCAGTTTGCAATCGTGGTTGATGGTTACGCTGGCGACCAGGGTGGTCTGTTTGCCAATATGGACGTTTTTGCCAATGACACAGTTGGGGCCAATCTGGGCATCGGCTTCAATGACTGCGCTGGCCTCGACTACCGTACCGGGACCGACCCAGGCGGTAATATCAATTGAGGCATTGTCATCAACGATGGCCGAAGGATGAATTCCGGGGATATGTATGCGTTGCGGATAGAGCAGGGTGGCGGTACGGGCATAAGCTGCATAAGGATTATCTACGATAATCGCTGTCACCGGGCAGTGTTCTGCCGCAGCTTCGTTGACTAGCACGGCGCTGGCCTGGGTACTTTTCAGTTCTTGTTGCCGGCGTTTGTCGGATAGAAAGCTGAGCTCGCCGGGTTGTGCATCAGCCAGAGCGTTAATAGCAGAAATGATCGGGCTGTCATCACCGATGACGCGTGCATTAAGATGTTTGGCGATCTGGGCAATGCTATAGGAGGTGGCTTTGATCGAGGATTGAAAACTGTCAGCCATTTTTGGGTTCCACATTTAGGTTTTATGTGGCCTCAATATATCGGTTTTCAAAAAAAAAGGGAACGCTTATAAGCGTTCCCTTTGGATACCATGCTAATAGCTAGTTGTTGTTCTTAGCTACAGCCTTTCGGGCGTGGTAGACCGGCAATCTTGTTAGCACATTTAATCAAGCCCGTGGGAAACAGGGAATAGATGTATTTCTGACTGCTACGATCCTTGCCGTATTTTTCTTTCATCAGCTTGGTGAAATTACGCGGTTCGCAGACCGAGCCGTTATCGGTAAAGTATTCACGTGCCAGATTGATGATATCCCAATGTTCCTGAGTCAGCTCAGCAATGTTTTCATTTTTACAGATTTCTGTAGCCAGTTCTTCACTCCATTCATCCAGATTTTCCAGCCAGCCAGCTTCGCTTAATTTGATTGTCTTGCCATTTACAATAGCTTCCATAACAAACTACCTCTTGTGTTTAAGTGTTTTTGCCAAAGTTGACTAATTTTATCAAGTAATCGCAGAAAATACCATGTGTAGAGCAAGTTATTTTTGGAATGAGTCAAAAAAAGCTTGTTTTTTAAATTGATTTGCCCAGATTGGTAAGCGGCTCCTCTTTTAAGTGCTTGAAATGACTCTATATTAAGGCGAGATACCCCTGTTTGTGCTGGTTGTAACCAGCAACCATCTGGTCAATTTTTTTCTGATCGTAGTCACGCAAGCCACTCAAAATCATATTTTTCTCACCTTTGCCGACAATTTCGCCTGCGGATTTGAATTGAAAATCAAAGCGCACGTGACCACGTTTGCCGTTAATTTCAAGCTGGCTGCTGGATAATTCCAACTCGGGAGCACTGAAATCCAGCCGGTCCAGATCGATGATCATACTTTGATAGATCACCATTGGCCGTTCCGGGTTAATCATTACCTGTTCTTTTTCCATCAGCGGTACCAGAATATGCGGAAAGGTTTGCCCGGAGAAACCAACATAACAAAGGCTTAGATCAGCAATCAGACTCTGATCCGTAGTTTTTTCGCCGCTGCATGTTACCCCCAGGCACTCCTTGCCGTTTTCATCGCGGATGGAAAGTGTGCCCGCCGAGGGTTCATCGAACGTCAGCTGCATATCCTCACCAACCATGCCGGAAAAAGTGAACTCCATATGTTGATAGAGGCCATGTTTTGCCAGCACCAGAGCAAAGATCAGATCGCCTGGAACACAGAAGCGTTTAGCATCCTGGTTATGGATGGGATTGAAATCACCCGCCACCCGTTTGGCAAAGTTGCTCGCCTGTTCACGCGAAAAATAGATCTTGTTATTTTCGGTTGAGTAATAGTTGTCCAGTATGCTCATGTCTTGGTCGTGTTTCGAAGTTTTTGTGCACGAAATGCTCGCAGCCCGCGATACTACCATAAACGTCTGAAAACGGATCGTTGTTTCAACGGATATGGTCCTTCGTATACCGGATTCTTTACTAGTACAGTGATGATTTTCCTGGAACAGAGCATTAGAACCGATAAATCAGCCTGATCAGGTGGAATTCAGATTGCTAAGAGCTCGCGCATGCTTCAAAATTGCGCCCCATAAGCCGGGCTGGAAGCCAGTATTTGCCGGCAGGAAATTTTTTTGTTTTTAATATTTTAGGAGAAAGTCCGTGAAGTTGATTCTGTTAGGCGCACCTGGTGCGGGTAAGGGTACCGTTGCTAAATTACTAACTGCCGTGGATGGCTCGGTTCAAATTTCCACTGGTGATATTCTGCGTGGCGCCGTACAGGCGGGCAGCGAGTTGGGTAAGAAGGCTGAGGCCTTTATGAAAGCGGGCGATCTGGTGCCTGACGAGCTGATTATGGGCATTATGGGTGATCGTCTGCAGGAATCCGATTGTGAAAAAGGCTTTTTGCTGGACGGTTTTCCACGCACCATTCCCCAGGCTGAAGCACTGAAAGAATTATTGAGCAAACTGGGTATCAAGCTGGATATGGCCGTGAGCCTGGATGTGCCGCGTGATGTGATCCTGGATCGCCTGACCACTCGTCGTACCTGTTCTAACTCAGATTGCCAGGCCATTTACAACGTCAAGAGCAACCCCACCAAGGTTGAAGGCGTCTGCGACAAATGTGGCAGCCCGGTTATTCAGCGTGACGATGAAACAGAAGAAGCCATCAGCAAGCGTTTGGAAACCTATACCGAAAAAACCGCACCGCTGGTTTCATTCTATGAAAAAGAAGGTCTGTTGATGTCGGTAAATGCGACTTCCAGTGACGTGGTCGTTAGTTCCATCAAGGAAAAACTCGGCCTTTAAAACCCTGCCGGGAGTTTCTTCGCGACTCCTGGTTTATTCATGAAAAAGCCCCGTTCTTGGTGACGGGGTTTTTTTTTGCATATCATCCACGCAAAGTTGCGACTGCTTCACAATCTGAAAAATCAGCATTAGAACTATTTCACGCTTCAGGCCGATACGTCGGTTATCCCCCCGTTTAGCAGTTAAAGTTATGACTATAGTCATAGGTCTTAACTGATCTCCTAGAAAATAGAGGGATATATTGTGAATAGAGTGGGTAAAATTTCGGTTCGAGCATATGCTTTTGGAATCGTTGTTGCGTTGACTCTAACGGCCTGCGGTGGTGGCGGCAATAATAGCGGCCAGGAAAACTCCCTGGCGGTGTCGACGCCGGTTTCTACCGCTGCTGCTGCGTTGACATATCGCGCAGTCTCATCCCCCGTATCGGACACGGGGCCGGTGGCCAGTATTTCCGCTTCCCCGAACAGCGGTCAGGCCTCGCTACGGGTTCATTTTTCTGCGGCGGATGTTTCTCACAACAGTGCCGCCATCATTCGTTATGAGTGGGATTTTGGTGATGGCAACACGGCTTCAGGGGCCGATGTCAGCTACAGTTACGACATAGCAAACCGCTATACGGTAAGGTTGACGCTCACCGATTCAAACGGGCAGACTGGCAGCGCAAGCCGACAGATTTACGTGTCTGACAGTGTGCTGGACAATTCCCAGGCGATAGTACCCAATGCGGTGTATTTTTTTGATGACTTCGATTATCGCGTCCGGCGCAGTGGCGATGCTATAAGCCTGTTCCAGAATCATGGCTGGAATAGTGCCAAAGCTGAAAACCTGACGGCTAGTGGCAACGGCTATTTGTACACGACCCGCCAGATCCCTGGCTATTCAGGAGCCTTTCCCGGCAAGGATTCCACCTCAGTGTTGGCCATAGAAGCGCGGCCTTCGGGGCTTAACTCGCAGACCGATTTTTACCTCCAGTTTGGCGGCGATGATGACAACCAGCTGCCGGCCGACGTTTGGTTCCAGTATTGGATATATACCAATTATTATAATGACCCTAGCGATCAGAATGACCAAATGAGTCATTTTGGCCCGAATCAAAAATTTATTTACCCAAGCAATGACAATTTTACCGCTAACAAAAGCCTGTGGACCCTGTATAGCTCAAGCAATAGTGAAGCACCCTACGCGAATGATCTAGGGGCTAATTCATCTGAGTATTATATGTATCTGGCGGATTCAGGGGCTATCCATTATCTTCGTTCAGACGGCAGTGATAGTGGGAAGATTGGCCAGACAAATCTAAACGATCACATTGTTCCCAACCGCTGGACCCTGGTGAAGATTCACATTGATACCTCAACAGCTAACCCAAAATATGAACAGTGGTTGAAACCTCTGGGCGGGCAATGGCTCAAAGTTGCGCACTATATTCAGGGGCAAAGCGTCAATCTAAACTGGCATCTCTTAGCC
>JAADGZ010000080.1 GCA_013152045.1 Gammaproteobacteria bacterium | reverse complement strand
TGTGATCCAATGGGGCGGCCATATGCAGTATTTTCCATATTTGTCTCCTGTTCATTATTGGTAAGCGGAATTAGTAAGATGAATTTCTTTGTTCTCTATCGCTATCGGCGTTTAAAATGGCGACTTTAGAAAATTTAGTGGCTCTCGGAAAAACTGTGCGCAAACATGCATTTTTAGCAAAATACTGTCAGAATCAAGCTGGTGCGGTGCAACTTTTGCTTAGCAACCGACGCCTGATTCACGTATTATATTAATTTTTGGAATACGACCAACCTGGACACCGGTGGTAAAAAAATAGTCATTATTTCAATGTATTATGGAGAGCTATGAATAAATTAATCCTGTTTTTATCCCTCGCATTGCTCTTACCCGCCTGCACCACCATCCCGGCTAACAGCAGCTTGTTCAAAGTTAAATATAATGCGCTCATGCAAAAAACCAAGACTGAAGCGGCAGTAGCGGATATCAAGCAGTTCAAAGAACTACAAAATCTGGCATCCACAGATCGGGAACAGATGCAGGCCGAGCTGGCCTTGGCCTATGCCTATTATAAAAATCGCCAATTTGATACCTGTGTCAAACAGATCGAGGCGTTTGCCGGTAAGCACCCATCTTATCCGCACCTGGATTACGTGCTTTACCTGCGTGCCTTGGCTACCAAGGCCAGCGGTAAACAACAATTTATTAAGGCTGTCAGTCATATCTCGGAGCACACGCCATATCCAGAAAAATTACGCCTGGCCTATACCTACTTCGTCGATCTTATTACCCGCTATCCTAAAAGTGAATATTCTGCTCAAGCGTTGAATTTAATGAAGAATATTCGCACCAACCTGGCGGCATATGAAATGTTTCTCGCCCGTTATGAACAGGTGCAGGGGCGTTATAAAGAGGTGATTCGGCGCACCGAATACGTGCTGGAATTCTACAAAGGCACGCCGGTTGTGGATGAAGCCTATGAATTGCAGGCCAAAGCCTATCGTGCGTTGGGCAAGGTCAAAAAAGCGGAAGAAGTTGAACGCCTGCAAAAACAGGCTGAGCGATCATCGGCGAGTAATAACTGAAGACACTAGAAACCAAGCTGAAGTTGTCCCTGACGTTGAATATGGACTTTGCCGGTGGCATCTGCCCGGCCCAGCATTTGCAGCAGGGTGCGAATATCCTTGCGGCTTGAATCCCGGTTCATGAGTGCCAGTCTGACGTTGTAACGGCCTGTTGCATCGAGTTTGATGCTGCCTTCGATTCCAAGTGCGCTTTTTTCATTTGTAATGCGCACGATGCTGCCATCACCCAACACTTTGCCGAGAAGCTGAACATTGCCCAGCTCGACCGTTTGCAGCATGCTGATACTGGCATTGCGCCAGCGTATTTCGCCCTCTAATTGTAATTTCTGTTTATTATGAAATAATAGTTTCTGAATTTTGAGGCTGATCTCCCCCCCCAGCGTTGCCGGCAAGGTATAGGGATTGAGAGCTTCAGCGGGTATGCGGCCGCTGAGCTCTGTAGCCTGCAGACGGCCATCGGTACTCAGCGCGAGATGAGACTGCAGTTTTCCCAATGGCCCCTGAATTTTTGTATCCAGCTCAATTTGTCCAAGCAACAAGGGCAGTAGCTTCAAATTCCAGTTCAGTTGTCCCAGCGGCAGTCGGTTGACCTGCAGATTGCTTATTTGCCCAGACCACAGGCTTCCCTCTATATTGCTAATTTGCAAGTGGGTCTTGTTTTGCGGGGGAATAAATTGCCATATCTGCTGCGCCGGGATACTGGCCAGCAGAAACAGAAAGTAGCTCAGCAAACTATAGAGAGCCAGGAAAAGAGTGGTTTTGGACGGTGATTTGAACATTGAAATGGCGATCATGGCGCTTGCAGTAGAATGCGGCCATTGACGATTCCCGGCGTATTGCCACGTTCCAGTGAGATTTCACTGATCTGGATAGCATACCGGTTAGTGAGCAGATCTAGCCAGCTAATCAATTGATCAAAGGGTACATTTTCCATCCATACCCGTACTTCCCGCTGACCTTCCGGCTGCACTTTTTGCAAGTTGCCATTGATCTTTTTCTGTTTAGCACTGCGTTCGATGAGTCCCAGCAACGAGGAGCTATCCTCTATTATGGTTTGCTTACCCGCGCCAGCACTGCGCAGCTGGCGTACTTCAGCCGCTTGTTGACGAATTTTCATCAGTGCATGGGTTTGCGCCTTGAGATGCAACTGATTCTTTTCAATACCGGTTTTCAGTGGCTTCCAGAGGGCGAAATAAAATAGCGTGATCAATACCACAATACTCATGATAATGAGTAACTGTTTCTCCCGCAGAGCAAGTTGTTGCCAGCGTTCCTTCATTTCATTTTTCCGCTGTTATCATTTTTCATAAATAAGCATCCGTCCCTGAACCTTGTTATCGGTGGAATTGGCAGATTTAAGTTCCACCTTCCAGGGGGTACGGCTGGACAGGGTTTGTTTGAATTTTTCCAGGCTCTGCAAATCAGGCAATTCTAGTAACAGTTCCATTTGTCCCTTTTGGTAGTGCAGATTCTGAATTTTTAGACCCTTGATGTTTTTCGCCAGCGGGCCAATAGTCGCCAGCATTTTGGCAAAAGAAATGCTTTGTTTGTTGCTACCGCGCAAACGGGACAAATGATGGCGCATCTGCGCCTGTGGATTGACTACGCGTTTGATTTCAGGAAAAGCCTGCCGGAAGGTGCTGATAATATCCTGTTTCAGCATTTTGTTTTTCGTCTGCAAGGAATAATACTGAATGATATTTGTAGCCAGTCCAATCACTAGCAACAGACCAAGCAGGGCTGCGCTGGAATACCAGGGGCGCAGATATTGGCCAATCCGGCTGCGGGGACTATACCGGCCCTGCAATAGGTTGAAATCGGTGCTTTCGCTTTTCTGGCTAAGCAGGGACAGCGCATCTTCAATCTGGGGATCATCGATCCATTCCAGCTCACTCAAACCGGAAACCGCAACTTCCAGCGCGGATTCGTCAATGCTGTTACAGTGGAATAGCCTTATTTTTTCCGGTGCCTTATCTTCCTGTGCTGCAGCTGTATGAATAAAGGTAATCAGGTTCTCTCTGGAACAGACAAAGCCCTGCTCAAGATCAGTGCGCACCAGCACTTGATCCAGGCTATGTTCGGAAAACACGCTCCAGCTATCCTTTTCAAAAGGAGGCAGCAAGGTATCTGGCAACAGACGCAGAATACGGATACCTGCATTTTCAAGTGAATCCAGCCAGTAGCGCATTTTTTCGTGGGCAACCACGGCGCTATTGTAAAGTCCGGGTTCCACCCGCGACCCCAGTACGCAGTGCAGGCGGTCAACATCATCGATCAAATCATCTTCTAGAGCATAAGGTAGGGCCTTGAGTAACTGCTTGCGACGGTTATCAGGCAGCCGCACCTGGGTCAGCAGTACATCCGCACCAGGAACATAGATAATGGCTGCCTCAGCAGCCAGATCTTCGGCAGCGTTGGCCAGGCTTCCAAGTTTCAGATCGGATACGATCTGTTGCTCATTAATCTGAATCCAGCAAGCCTGGAGCGTGTCCTGACCAGGCAGCGACAGCAATCGTAGGTGTACCTGAACCGCCATTAAGTTACGCCTCCCGAACGCATGAGTGTTATTACCTTGCCCTTGTCATTACGTTCAAGCAGGCAGGTACGATACTGTATCAGTGTGCCAATGCCGGTTTCAGCATGCAGCATGAAAAAATTACTGCTGACCGTAAGCCCAGCAGCCTGAATCTTTTTTCCGGCAAAGGCTTTTTCCGCAAGAAAATCGCCTACTTTTTTATAAGGTTTGTCTTTACGTCTTTTCACCAGCGCCTGGATGTCAGCAAGCGACAAATTATCAGCCAGGCTCATCAGCACTTCGACACTGGCTGTATTGACATTAATCGCCGTAATTTGTGGCAGAGCAGTGATAAAAGGTTTCAGTTTATTAAATTCTTTTTGTGTCATGTCTTTTAGCAGCATGAGTTCACTGCTGCTTTGCAATAATCGATTGGCGGCCCGGTAAGGGGGCTTCAAACCAAGATAATATCCGTCTTCGGCACCTTCAGGAAAGCGGGCTTCCTGATCGCTATCGATCCAGTCCAGTAATATGTTGATTAAGCCCGGATTTATTTCCAGTTGCGCCAGCAGACGTCGCAGACGCGCCTGTTCTCGTTTCCCTGCAGCTTTGCTCTGTTGCAGGTTGTTGAGGTTGAAGCGTCCCTGTAAGTCTTCAATTTGGCCACTAACATAGCCCCCTTCAATCGGTAGTGGCGGCAAGCGAGTGGCCCAGGCTTCGGTATTGTCATCGGTTTTGTTGTCCTGGCGATCCTTGGCCAGAATTTGCTGCGACCAGAGTTCGACACCATACAGATATTGTGTTGCCTGGCCAATAAAAAGCGTATTTTGCGTGCGCCGAATATCGATATGCTGACGACTGGACATTGCCACGGCGGCCGTGGTCGCAAGAGCGACCACCAACAGCACGGTTATTAATGCGACGCCGCGAGTGTTTACAGCTCCGATCATGTGCTGTCTCCCGGAAGTTGCAGTAACTGCGTAATCGTGCCCCAGTCGTTGAGTTTAAGACTGAATTCTACGGCCTTCGGTAAGCGCGAGGTATTAGCCTTGACGATGCCTTTTTTCTGAGAGCCGCTGCTGGGCTGTATGCTGCCAGTGTTATTAGCGGGTGGCCACTGTGTATGCCATTGGCCATTCTTGTCCATGTAACGAAAACCAATGGATTCGACTTTATCGCACAGGCGCGCCTTGTAGGGGCGACTGTCCTGGGCCCGATCCAGTACTTGCCAGCTGTCGCGGTAAAGTACATGCTCCTTGAGGTGGTAGGCAACACGTTGCAGGTGACTGCGTTTGATGCCAAGCGGGTTGCTGTAGCCGCTATGGGTGAATTCAATTATCGGAGCATCGAGTCCCATGTTGAGAGCCGAAGCTGACAGTGCTGGTTGATAATCACCATATTGATCACGGATCCCCCGGTTTACCATCTGGCTTAAGTCTCGACTGATAAAAAGCACCGTCTTCTGAAGTTCCGCGAGACGATCCATGTTCTGTTCAAGAACACGGCGAGTGTCGAGTACCGTGGCAAGCCCCGCATAGGCCATGATCGCGAGCAGGGCAAAGATGGACATGGCGACCAGTAATTCAAGCAGGGTGAAGCCTTTGTTATAGCTATTGGCCGGTATGTTCATAAAGGCTTTCCGACAAAGGCAACCAGTGAAACCAGTGGTTTTTTAAATTTGCCATTGCTGAGAATAATATCGATATCCAGTCTGCGCAGGCGGCGATCATCGGTGGTCGAAACCTTGACCCGCCAACGCCATTCCTGCAAGGCATAGTTGAGATCGCCTTCACGGTTGCCAATAGCCGGGAATTGGTTTGCCAGTTGATATTCCACAGCTTTGTTCTGGGCGATCCATTGCGCAAAGGTTTTTTGCTTGAGATAGGTGGCATTGCTGGCATAGCTGCCACTGGCCTTGATTAACGCGCCGAGGGTGATGGCGAGGATCGCCAGTGCAACCATTACTTCAAGCAGGGTAAAACCTGTTGCAGATACCCGGCGTGAATTATTCACTGCTGGTCCTCATCCTCATCCTCTGTACTGCCATAGGCCTGTAAGTTTTTAATCCTGAGCTTGCCCATCAGATCACCGCTCAAATGATAAGCTACATCGCTGTCGGGCAGGCTGACATTCAGTTCAAACGGAGTCATTTCACCGCTTGAATACATCAGCACCTTGCCACTGTCCTTGTTGGTTAGAGATACACTGAGTCCGTCCTGTACCAGTTTTATTTTATAATCCTCATCCAGTTTTCGGGCACGAAAAAAATCCGGTTCAGTAACGCTGACCCAGATTTTGCCCTTCTTGTCATAACGCTGCAGGGCATAACCATGGGCTGAAAATTTTATCGCCAGAGTTTGCTGGTTGATAATGGCTTCTTCATGCGCCAGGCGCATGATTTGTAGCAGGCGGCGCATATCCTCTTCCAGCTTTCCGGATTGTGTATTGCCAATCGAAATCATGGCAACCGTCAAGATAATACCCAGCAGAACAATTACGACCAGGATTTCGAGTAGAGTGAATCCTTTTTGCAGGCGCGAAGGTATTGACGGGAGCCACCTGCAGCGCATGTTCCTGTTTACTCCAGCATCCAGTTACCGATGTCATCTTCACTGGGCGTTTGATCCGGGCCCAGTGAATAGATATCGATAGGGCCATGTTCACCAGGGTTAAGGTACTGATATGGGTTTTGCCACGGATCCATGGGCGCTCTTTTTACATAGCCTTTCTTGCGGTAGTGCTTGGGAATGGGCGGAGTAGTGGGCTTGGTGGCCAGTGCCTCGATGCCCTGATCGGTGGTGGGGTAGGTATAGTTGTCCAGTTTGTAAAGATCCAAGGCGGTGCTGAGGGCGCGAATGTCTTGTTTGGCTTTAGCAATACGCGCTTCACCCGGACGGCTCATAATATTAGGTACTACGACCGCGGCAAGGATACCGAGAATAACGATCACCACCATGATTTCAATCAACGTAAAACCTGACTGATCAGTGGACCGTGGTAACTGGGATTTTGCCTGAGATGGAAAGTGGTTCACCTGTTTTCTCCTGTAACAAAGATGCATGAAAGTTATTTTAATGAACCAGTTGGTTCATTTCAAAAATGGGTAGCAGTATGGCTAGTACGATGACCAGTACGACACCGCCCATCGCCACAATAATCAAGGGTTCCAATAGGCCGAAGAGGGTGGCGATAATCGAATGCAACTCACGCTCCTGGCTGATGGCAGCATGTTCCAGCATTTGTTCCAGTTCACCACTGGCTTCACCACCGCTGATAAGCTGGATCAGTAGCGGCGGAAAGTAGCCACTCTGTTCTAGCGCCTGGGCCAGACTGGTGCCTTCACGTACCCGTATGGTCGCCTGCTCCACGGACTGGCGCATGGGAATATTGGTCAGCACCTGAGCGGATATATGCAGGGCTTCGAGCAATGGTACGCTACTGGCGCTGAGAATACTGAGCGTGCGTGCCATGCGTGCTGTGTTCATCCCTTGCACCAGGGTGCCGACAACCGGGATATGCAGAACCAGTCGGTGCATACGCAGCCGAAAGGCTTCTTTTTTCATCAACCAGCGGAACAGGTAGATAAGAAATCCGATCAAGGCGAGCAAATAGGGGAAATTAGCGCGTAAGAACGCGCTGCTGGCGATCAGGGCGCGGGTTAGCCAGGGCAAAGCCTGACCAGTATTTTCGAATACCTGTACCACTTGAGGAACCACAAAAGCTAGTAAAGCACTGACCACAAGAATAGCCATGACCGTTAGAATAACCGGGTAGAGTAAGGCCATTTGTACTTTCTGACGCATCTGTTGGCGGTTTTCGGTGTATTCCGCCAGACGTTCCAGGATCAGATCAAGATGCCCGGAGTGTTCACCTGCACGCACGGTGGCAACATAGAGGCTATCGAAGATATTGGGGAAGTTGGCGAAGGCATCGGCCAGGGTATGACCTTCCAGTACCTGGGCACGAAGCGCCATGAGCAGGCTTTTCATGCGCGGCTTGTCGGTCTGACGGCCGACGGTCGCCAGCGCATCAGCCAGAGGCGTGCCGGTGCGCGACAAGGTTGCCAGTTGTCGCGTCATCAATGCCAGCGCCATGATGCTGACGCCACCGCCCAGGCTGTTTTTTCCCTTCTGTTGTCGCTCTTGCTTTGTGACTTCCTCCACCTTAAGTGGAATCAAATTCTGTTCGCGCAATTGCTGGCGGATTTGGCGCGAGCTGTCGCCTTCCATGATGCCTTTTTTCTCTGCCCCCCTGGCATTCAAGGCTGTGTATTCATACGCGCCCATGATTGACTACTTTTCCTGAGTGACGCGCAGCACTTCTTCCATACTGGTTTCACCCAGTAGAATACGGCGCAGGCCATCAGTGAAGATGCCGGGACGACTCAGGCGTACATGCGCTTCCATTTCTTGCTCACCGGCACCGTCGTGAATCATGCTACGTAGCGTATTATCAACCATGATCAGTTCATAAATGCCGGTACGACCGCGATAGCCCAGCTGGTTACAATGTTCACAGCCCCTGGCGCGGTAGAGTTCAGGCGGAATATCCGGGTTAAAACCCAGCGATTCGCACTCCGCTTCGCTGGCGGTATAGGTTATCTTGCAGTGTTCACAGAGACTGCGCACCAACCGTTGGGCACAAGTATGCCTTCCAGACTGGATGAGAGCAGGAAAGGTTCGACGCCCATGTCGCGCAGGCGGGTGATAGCGCCGATGGCCGTATTGGTATGCAGGGTGGAAAACACCATGTGGCCGGTGAGACTGGCCTGCACGGCGATTTCCACGGTTTCCAGATCGCGGATTTCACCGACCATCACCACATCGGGATCCTGACGCAGAATAGCTCGCAGGCCGCGGGCGAAGGTCAGGTTCACCTTGGGATTGACCTGGGTCTGGCCAATGCCGTCGAGGTAGTACTCGATCGGTTCCTCAACCGTCATGATGTTGCGACTCTTGTTGTTGAGCCGGTTGAGAATGGCGTAGAGCGTGGTGGTTTTACCGGAACCGGTTGGCCCGGTAACCAGAACAATGCCATGCGGGCGGTGAATCATATCGTTCAGTAACTGGTGAGAAGCATCATCTAGACCGAGGTGGTCAAGATCGAGTCGTTCGGCCTGTTTATCCAGAATACGCATGACCACGCGTTCACCCTGGCCTGATGGCAGGGTGGAAACACGCACATCTACCGAGCGGCCGGCGATACGCAGAGAAATACGGCCATCTTGTGGCAGGCGTTTTTCGGCAATATCTAGTTTCGCCATGACCTTGATCCGCGAAACGATCAGCGGTGCTAGTACCCGCTTGGGTTGCAGTACTTCACGCAGAACGCCATCGACGCGAAAACGCACTACCAGGCGCGACTCAAAGGGTTCCACATGGATGTCGGACGCGCCTTCCTTGATGGCCTGGGTCAGCAGGGCATTGATCAGACGAATGATCGGTGCTTCATCTTCATTTTCGATCAGATCTTCCGGTTCGGCCAGCGCTTGGGCGACACTATCCAGATCCAGCTCATCACCCAGGCCTTCGACAGATTCCATCGTCTGGTTGGATTGATCTTCATAGGACTGCTGCAGACAGGTATCAAACTCACTGTCATCAACCTGACGTAAGGCCATCGGCTGGCTGTAATAGCGTTGCAGTTCAATTAGCGCGTGGTGGTCGAGCGAACTGCGATAGACAACATCCAGTCCGGCATCCGTGATTCCAGTCACTAGCAGGCCATGTCGCTTGGCAAAGGAAAAAGGAACCGCAGCGGTGGCTTTTTCAGGCACCAGCGGTGTCAGAAGTGATTCGTCTGCCACGGTTTATTGCACTCCGGGAGGCTGAGTAATATTAAGATCCAGCACGCTATCAGCTGGCATATAGCGTGGTGGCAAAGGCTGAATATTATTTCTTTCCGGCATTATAGGTATTTCTTTATTACTCAGCAGACTCAGACCCTTACGGCTAAGTTTTATCTGCCGGCTACGAATGTAATTATATTTTTCATTGGTGTAGTAATCGACTGTTTCATCACTTTTCAAAATGGTGGGATGTATAAAGACCATCAGATTGGTTTTCTGTTTTTTCTGTTTCTTGTATTTGAACATCCAGCCAATGATCGGGATATCTCCCAGCCCCGGTACTTTCTGTTCGGTATCACGCAGAGAATCTTCAATTAGACCACCTAGCACTACCATTTGATCATCATTGACCATGACCGTGGTTTTAATCGAACGTTTGTTGGTGATCAGATCGGCACTGCCGGCAACGGTGGCGGCGAGACTGGAAACTTCCTGGGTAATTTCCAGCTTGATCGTATTGCCTTCATTGATTTGTGGTTTGATTTTCAGAGTCAGGCCCACATCCTGACGTTTGATCGTTTGAAAGGGATTGCCTGGTGTGGAACTGCCGGTGCCGGTACTGGTGTAGGAACCTGTTAGAAATGGGATATTTTGTCCAACCACGATTTCGGCTTCCTGGTTATCCATCGTAACCAGAGTCGGAGTAGACAGAATATTGGTTGCGGCATCCCCGGCCAGCGCACGGATCAGCACACCAAGATTCAGCTTGCCGTTACTGTAATTGCCGAGTCCCAGTGTCATACCATCAATAGATGGAGGTGAAGCCAGTGAAGCGCCGGCCAGTGACAATAGACCGGGACCGGCGCTGAAATTGACCAGGCCGATAGGGCCGTTGCGATTGCCGCCCGAGCTGCCATCGGCGGCCCACTGCACGCCAAACTCAGACGCTTTTTGGTAGGACAGTTCGGCGATAACTGATTCCACAATAATCTGCGCGCGTTTGATATCCAGCTTGCTAATAACATTTCGTAGTGAGCGAAATACACTGGGGGGTGCGTTGATGACCAGCGCGTTACTGCCTTCATCGGCCTGGATGGAAACGTTAGCCCGACGTTGCGAGGCAACCTGCTTGCCTTTGCCACGGGGAGTGCTTAAGGATTTACTGACTCCGGTCAGAACCGAGACAAGATCTTTGGCTTTGGCGTAACGTAAATAGATAACATGAGCATCGCCACCGATATCTACGGGAACATCCATATGTGAAATGATAGCCCGCAGGCGAAGTCGGGCGCTGGGTGCACCGCCGAGCAGAATACTGTTGGTACGATCATCGGCGACAACGGTAATATTAGGTTTGTTTTTGATATTGGGCCGATTAAGTTGGTTGATTATCCGTACCACTTCGGAGGCAGTCGCATATTTAAGACTGATAACCTCGATTCCCTCATGCACAGGTAGGTCGATACGCTTGATGATCAGGGCCAAACGAGCAATATTGGCGGCGCTGTCAGAGATGAGAATGACATTGGACGCAGGGTAGGCGGCCAGGTGACCGCGTTGTGGCACCAGCGGGCGCAGGATTGGCACCAATTGCGCGGCATTGACATTCTTTATCTTGATGACTTCGGTGACAATGCCGTCACCGTCACTAAAACGAGCATGGGTGACCGTGGGGATGCTGTCCTGTTTGGCATTGACCTCAGGTACGATTTTGATGACTGACTCGCCGGGAATGGCGGCATAGCCATGCACCTTGAGCACGGAAAGGAAAACTTTGTAAACCTCCTCCTTACTCAGGGACTGATGGGTTATAACCGTTACCTTACCCTTGACCCGGGGATCAACGATAAAATTCTTGTTCGTCAGTTTGGCTACGGCGTTGATGACGGCGTTAATGTCGGTGTCGGAAAAGTTCAGCGTAATCTGATCTTTTGCATACACACTGCAGTTGAGTGTCAGCATCAGGCAGACAAGTGATAACAGCTGTCCTATATTTCTTGGTAATCTTTTCAGGTGATACTTCATCTGTAAAAAACTGCTCTCTAGAGGTAAAGGGTTTTAATTCGTACAGTTAATCGAAGCGGACAGTGATATCTTTAATTTGTCCATTGCGACGCAGGGTGAGATTAAGTTCATTCATGTTCCCTATGCGGCCCATCATTTCCATTAACGAAGCGGTATCCGTAACCGGGGTGCCGTTGATGGCGGTAATCACATCCTGAGGCTGTATCCCAAGATCTTTCATCAGCCTACGATCATTATGGCTAAATCGATAACCTTCAATGCGGCCATTTTTCATGACTGGTGAAATGCGGATCTGTTTCCAGAGTGATTGCGGATCTCGCCGGTAATTTTTCTTCAGTTGATCGATGCGCGCGGAATGATGCAATTCACCTGCAACCGGCAGAGACGGGCTACTGCGGACCTTAAAATTGGCCTGTTTTCGAATCAGGCGCAGGGTTTCAAACTTGCCGTTACGAGAAAGAATGACCCGATCTTCATAAATTTTATGTAGCAGTACACCATTGGGCAAACTCTCACCCTGACGATAGGTTTTATCCTTGCCTTTTTTCTCGGCAATAATGGCCAGTGACAGTTCTGGATTTTCGCAAGCAAATACGCCATGTAGAGCAAGTTGCAGATGTGTGTCCGGTGCCTTGATAGGACCGTTTGATCGGCGGCTGATGGCCGATTGTTTGCTCTCGCCCATCAGATGCAGCAAGATCACATTTGCCATGGATGGTTTTGCTGATTGTTTGCTGACCGGCAGACGGGTGGATAGCACTGCTTGCGATGTAGCTTGGTCAGACGGAATCAGCTGCCAGGTCAGACCGGCCAGCAGCCAGGAAACCAGCGAGATAAGAGCAATATTGACGATCAGCGCCATACGCTTGCTAGTTTCTGGCGATTGAAATGCCGCTAGTAGCCGCTGAACCAGAGGGCTTTCAGATATTGACAGTAATCGGGACGATGCAGATGGCACTTATTATTTTCCCTTGTGCGTACTTTGTCCAGGCGGGCATATTACAAATATAGACATCAGTGGAATCACCTTAGAGTAATTAAATTTTGGTGAATAAATTAAATAATACAAGTATTTATAAGCTATAACTAGGATTTAATGTAACTGTAAGACGTAATTCCTGATTTTTCCAGAAAAAAGTAGGCTTAATTTTCAATTATAAGTCTTTAACGAGATACAGTAGATGTCAGGTGCGGGAGTTTACGTCATTTATATGAATGAAAAACGACCGTTTTTGCCAGACACTCGAACATTCACTCTTCTCCTGTCACTGAACAGCAAAAAAATGCTCATTATTTAAACAAAATAGCTAGGAATCATTAATTACGACACGTCAAATATATGACAAAACACAGTTTAGTGCAGCTAAGTTTTTGTTTGCAGTTAAGATATAAAAATCACAAAATACTCTTAAGTTATTGATTCTTAAGTCGATACGCATTCCATACAAGGAACTGATTCACAACGAGGGTGAGATGCGTATCACAATTATTTTACTTGTTTTGTTATTCCCTGGTTTGCTATTAGCTGATCAGCTGCATGGCATAATCAATGGTAAAGCTTACCATTTTGATCGCGGCAGGAATTTTAATGAGAAAAACTGGGGGCTTGGGTTTGAATATAATTTTAAACCGCGTGGTAGCTGGATTCCTCTTCTGACCGGCAGTAGTTTTAAAGACAGCAAGAATCAAACTTCAAATTATCTGGGCGGCGGAACCAAGAAACGCTTCATGTTGGGTTCGAGCGATACGGGCATGCATATTGATGTGGGTATCGTTGGTTTTGTTATGACCCGTAAAGATTACAGAAATGAGAGGCCTTTTTTTGGTGCCCTGCCATTTATTTCTGTGGGCAATGAGTATGTTGCGGTCAATGCAACCTATATTCCGAGAATCAGCCCAAAGTATGCCAGCTTGCTGTATTTCCAGTTAATGATCAAACTCGCCGAGTTTTGATGCCTTCGGAGGAGTAAATGGGTAGGTTGGCGCAGAGCAAAGCGAAGCACCACAGGCACTTAAAGGCACAAAGGTTTGTGTTATAAACGCAGAGAACGCAAAGGCGCTAAGACGCAAAGAAAAAATTATTAATAATCAAAATTATACAGCTTCTGCGTCCTTTGCCTTAATTATCCATAGCTTGCCAGCTGGCGCAACACGTAATGCAGGACCCCTCCGTGGCGATAATATTCTCTCGTTCCCACGCTCTGCGTGGGAATGCATACCGAAGCTTGATCAATGGATCGATCGTGATGAGGTCGGCCTCCTGCAACTCTTCGAGGCGTTCGGTGAGGAGCCTGTGCGATAGCCCTGGGACGGTCTGTG
>JAADGZ010000018.1 GCA_013152045.1 Gammaproteobacteria bacterium | reverse complement strand
AAACTACTGAAAAGATTCGATGTGGTACAGCTGGATATGTCCAGTGACACCCCCCTCATTACCCCGCGCGGAAAAAAAACCACCACCCGCCAGTGGGCGCAGACCATGAATCTGGACTATGCCCCCACTTTGATTTTCTTCGATGAGCGAGGCCGGGAAATTATCCGCATCGACTCCGTGGTCTGGTTCTATCGGCTGCAGAATGTGCTCAGCTATGTCGACAGCAAAGCTTACCAAAAACAGCCCAATTTTCAGATCTGGCGCCAACAGCAACGGCGTTAAAGGTTTGATGGGTTTCACTTCGTTCTACCCATCCTACCCTTTACGTACACCCATAGGATGGGTAGAACGAAGTGAAACCCTACTCTTTGCGTACACCCGTAGGATGGGTAGAACGAAGTGAAACCTTACTCTTTGCGTACACCCGTAGGATGGGTAGAACGAAGTGAAACCCATCATTTTAATTCAATACAACAATAGAAACACTTATGCCTAAAATCCAGAAACGCAGCAATAACCCGCTAGTATCCGTCTCAAATAGCTCAATTCACGGCAAGGGACTGTTTGCGAAAAAACCCATCCGCGCCGGCCAGCTAATCGGCATTGCCCAGGGACAACTCACTAAAACCGATGGCCCGCATGTGCTGTGGCTAAGTAATAAACAGGGGTTCGAAGTGCATTGTTACCTGCGCTATATCAACCATAGCGACAGCCCCAACGCGGCCTATTATGAATCACGCGAAGTCTGCGCCCTGCGGGATATTGCCCCAGGCGAGGAAATTACCCATAACTATGGGTGGTAGCCTTTCGCTTACATGATCTCGAAAAAGCCGCCAAACGCGCCCGCAAGCTTCTCGAAAAGCAACTCCCCATGCACTATACAAACGAGTCATCGCCGGAACCCCGAAGATCACCGGGACAAACTCGTGTGCGCCTCGAATGAAAGACCGAGTTCTTAATCCTGCGGCACACGGGGAAGAAGCACCCTTGAATCAGACTGAACTGGATAAGGCTCTGAATTGAATAGCTCAGGAAAAATGAAAGCGGAATTTATTGTTTATAATTCGTCAAATGGCTTTGTTTTTTACAGACCGTTATTATGATTTGTACGTTGCTGATGCCATGACCGAAAAAATAGAAAAAAAGATTATTATTATCGCTGGTCCAAACGGGGCAGGAAAAACGACCTTCGCTGTCGAATTTCTGCCCCATGAGGCGGCTTGTCCTAACTTTGTGAATGCTGATTTGATCGCGGCGGGACTTGCGCCGTTTGCAGCAGAAAATGTAGCATTTAGAGCAGGACGATTGATGATTTCAGAAATACGTCATCATATGCGTCTGGGCGAGAGTTTTGCTTTTGAAACCACCCTGAGTGGACGCCATTATGCCCAGCTCATTCCGCAATGGCAGGCAACTGGTTATAACGTCAAACTATTTTTCCTGAAACTGGCCTCGCCAGAGCTGGCCATTGCCCGGGTTCGGCAACGTGTTAAAGAAGGTGGTCACAATATACCCGAGCCAGTGATCCGGCGGCGTTTTTTCGCCGGATTTCATCATTTCGAAAACCTCTATCAACCGCTGGTAGACGAGTGGGTACTGTATGATAATTCATCCAGTGAACCTATACTTGTCGGAGAAGGAGTGAATTCATGAGTACAAAGCATAAATATTCATCCCCAACCCCAGGCCAACGAGACCCCGATTTTGTTAAAGCCGATACAGCTATTAAACGTGCTTCCCTGAAAGCGCGTGAACGGGCAAGAAAATTTGGTATAGGAGTGGTTATCCAGAAAGAAGGCCAGATTGTAGAGGAGTATTCTGATGAAACTCTGCGGCCTGCATCATCTTGAAAAGTTTTGTACAGGCACAAAGGGACGTTGATAGTCACATGTCAGGATTTTAACCACCATTCATTTAAATGAATGGTGGTTAAAGAGCGGTTATGGATACTGTGTTGGCAGTAAGAAACACTAGTGGCTAGTAATGAGAATGGCGATTTTCCCTGCTACTAGCTATTGATTAAGTGCTCCGAATTCCTGTTTACTCTTAATTACGCTCGTGGGGTGGGCTTTAAGTACGTTCGTGGTGAGCCCTTCGGCTTTGCTCAGGAGAGCCTTGTCGAACCATGATCATGGGAATACTGAACATTAAGCGCTTAATCTGTTTGTCCTTCGACAAGCTCAGGACGAACGGTTTTTGTTAGACAAAAATTCGGAACACTTAAATTTAGCCCCTCGCTACCTGAATCAACCCGAACGATGTCGTTGTGAAGAATTCCCTGAACGTCCACCTCGACCACCACCCTGACGCCGGGGTTTGCGTTCAATTTTTAACGGTGGCTGCGGTTTGGGTAATATCTCGGCGCTAATCTGCTGAACCATGATCTTGTGCCCGATATAGTCTTCAATTTCCGGCATGGAAAAGACATATTCATCGCAGGCGAAGCTGATGGCATCGCCTGTGGCACCAGCACGGGCGGTGCGGCCGATACGGTGAACATAATCTTCCGCATCCTGTGGCAGATCAAAATTAACCACATGGCTGACATCAGGAATATGCAGGCCACGCGCGGCGACATCAGTCGCCACCATGATTTTTAACTCGCCATCGGTAAAACGCTGGAGCAGACTCTGACGCTTTTTCTGTGGTACATCGCCAGTCAGCAGGGCGGTTTCATAGCCATTGCCGCCCAGGTAGGCGGCAACCCTTTCCGCCACCCGCTTGGTATTGACGAAGACCAGGGCGCATTTCACGTCCCAGGTGTTCAGCAAGCCCAGCAATAGCGGAATTTTTTCTTCCTTGGCCGGGTAGTACACCACCTCGGTTACCTTGTCGGCGGTAATTTTCTCTGATTCAATCTTGATGGCCTGAGGATTATTCATGTGCTCATAGGCCAGTTCGGCCACCCGATGAGACAATGTCGCTGAAAACAACAGGCTTTGACGCAGTTCTGGTTTAGGCATGCGCCGCAGCAGGTAGCGAATATCTTTGATAAAACCCAGATCAAACATGCGATCGGCTTCATCCAACACCATCACATGAATGTCATTAAGCTTGAATACGCCCTGCTTGAAATAATCAATAATCCGTCCCGGCGTACCGATGAGAACATCCACTCCCTCTTCCAGCGTACGGCGCTGGCTTTCATAGCCGGTGCCGCCATAAGCCAGGCCTAGTTTCAGGCCCGTATGCGCGCCAATTTTTTCCGCATCGCGATGGATCTGCAACGCTAATTCTCGCGTGGGTGCCAGGATTATCGCTCGCAGGGAACGGGGACTGTGCCCTGATGTAGCAGGCTTACCCAGCAAATGTGCAAATGTGGCAATTAAAAAAGCGGCTGTTTTGCCCGTGCCGGTCTGCGCCTGGCCACTGACATCTTTGCCTGCAAGGGCGACGGGCAAGGTTTCTGCCTGAATCGGGGTGCAATAGGAAAAGCCTGTATCTTCAATGCCTTGCTGTAATTCAGCCGGCAGTTCAAAACTTTTAAAAGTGATATCCGTAATATGTTTATCTGTCATAATTAGGGAGCATAACAGATAAGTCTGCTACGAAGATAATTATGGGACTTGAAATAAGGCGCCGCATAGGCTCAAATACAGGTAATACAAAACAACGGGAGAAACAGCGTTGAGCGATAAAATTGTCTATGCGACTGATGACAGCTTCGAACAGGAAGTCGTAAACGCCGAAGGGCCGGTACTGGTTGACTACTGGGCGGACTGGTGCGGTCCCTGCAAAATGATCGCACCGATCCTTGACGAAATTGCCGATGAATATGATGGCAAACTGAAAATCGTCAAACTTAATATCGATGAAAACCCCACCACACCGCCTAAATTTGGCATTCGTGGTATTCCGACCCTGATGCTGTTTAAGGGCGGTAATGTCGAAGCAACCAAGGTCGGGGCCGTCTCAAAATCACAGCTAACAGCCTTCATTGATAGCAACCTTTAAGCCGATTCAGCCTTGAATTCGTTCAGTCTATTTAATTAATATTCAATACGGACTGGACGAATTCAATATTTAGTGTTAATTTTACATGACAATAAGCGTTTCGTAGCAACCCAATAACCATTGAACACACTGCCCTTGCCGGCAAATCTCAAAACATACCCAGAAATTCAAGTATCCCGACATCGTGGCGTTGCGCCTGTTCGTCGTACTACCCACTAAGTCAAAACAACATCTTTTTTACAATTCTTTTAATTTGAAGATAAACCGTAATGAACCTGACTGAACTGAAACAAACTCCCGTCTCCGATCTCATCACCCTGGCCAGCAAGAACGGCATTGAGGGCACCTCCCGCTCTAGAAAACAGGATATTATTTTTGCCATCCTCAAGGCGCACGCGAAAAGCGGGGAGGACATCTACGGCGACGGTGTCCTTGAAATCCTGCAAGATGGCTTCGGTTTTCTACGTTCCGCCGAAAGTTCCTATCTGGCTGGACCCGATGACATCTATGTTTCACCCAGTCAGATTCGACGTTTCAATCTACGCACCGGTGACACAATTTCGGGTAAAATTCGCCCCCCCAAGGACAGCGAACGCTATTTTGCCCTGCTCAAAGTCAGCGAAATTAACTTTGATTTACCCGAAAATGCCAAAAACAAGGTTTTGTTTGAAAACCTAACCCCTCTGCACCCGAATAAACGCCTGGCGCTTGAAGTTGGCAACGGCTCCACCGAAGACATGACGGCCCGGGTTATCGACATGGTCGCCCCCATCGGCAAGGGCCAACGCGGCCTCATCGTCTCCCCGCCCAAGGCCGGCAAGACCATGATGCTGCATGACATCGCTCACTCCATTGCCCATAACCACCCGGAAGTCCACCTCATCGTCCTGCTCATCGACGAACGACCTGAAGAAGTCACGGAAATGGCCCGCTCGGTTCGCGGTGAAGTCGTTTCCTCGACCTTCGATGAACCAGCCAGCCGCCACGTACAAGTAGCTGAAATGGTGATTGAAAAAGCCAAACGGCTGGTGGAACACAAAAAAGACGTGGTGATTTTACTGGACTCCATTACCCGCCTGGCGCGTGCTTATAACACGGTCATTCCGTCCTCCGGCAAAGTGCTCACCGGCGGCGTGGACGCCAACGCCCTGCACCGTCCCAAGCGTTTCTTCGGTGCCGCACGTAATATCGAGGAAGGCGGCAGCCTGACTATTATTGCCACTGCGCTGGTAGAAACCGGTTCGCGTATGGATGATGTTATTTATGAAGAATTTAAAGGCACGGGTAACATGGAAATCCACCTGGATCGCCGTATTGCCGAAAAACGCCTGTATCCGGCCATCAACATCAATCGCTCGGGTACCCGCCGCGAAGAGTTGCTAACCAAACCCGATGAACTGCAAATGATGTGGATCTTGCGCAAAGTGGTACACGATATGGATGAAATTGCAGCCATTGAGTTTGTTCACGATAAACTGAAAGCGGCTAAAACCAATGCTGACTTTTTTGACTCCATGAAACGTTAAGCATCCTGTTGCCGGGGTCGGCATCGCCTCCGGCTTTGTCTGTCTCTTCCTGAGACAGACAAAATTGTATATATTTTCATCATATTTTATCTTTTTTGCTATCTGTAAATATGCTGAAATACAAACGCATAGCGCCATAAGCGCAGATTTCACATGAGTATCCCTTCCTAAGTCGCTTTGACAAGCTCTTGATTATCAATGAGAATTTAATCTCACGCTCATTATTGCTCGACCATCACCAGGCCGCATTTTCTATGAGGTTTTACCTATCCCCCGGTAAATGGCAATGTGGCAGAATGAGTGAAAATGTACGACACCATGCGCAATCATGGCGCAATCGGTGTCCCTGATAATAATGAAGGTACGGGGATATGAGCAAAACGCAGTTACAGCCAGAAGACGCGTTCAGTAATATTGATTTTGACCATTGGTCAGAAATCGCCAGAACCGATCCGGAAACCTTTGAGGCCATGCGCACAAATATTATCCGCTCCTGTATCGATAATGCCCCCCAGGATCAGCAACAACGCATGCGCGGCCTGCAATGGCAGGTCGACTGCCTGCGTGCCCAGTCCGGAAATCCGTTGTCTGCCTGCCTCAAAATTTCTCGCATGATGTGGGAAACCCTGCAGAAACTGGGCGACGTATCCCGCGATCTGGCTATGCCGGAACAGGCCGTGAGCGATAGCAAAACCAGTGCGGCAACCATCCTGCCTTTCAAGTCGGCAAAAAATAGCGCCAAATAAAATCAACAGACTTGCTCTCAGGCCGGGTTTTCCGTATTATCGGCCGCCTCCTGGTATGTGGTGCCCGTTGAAAATTCGAGCGGTGTGGCGACATACGTAAATAAATTTGAGGCCAAGGACAAATGAAAGCAGAAATACACCCCGCCTACGGCGATATCAGCGTCACCTGTAGTTGTGGCAACACCTTCAACACCCGTTCCACCAGCGGCAAAGACATCAGTATCGAAGTCTGTTCGCAGTGTCACCCGTTTTATACCGGCAAGCAGAAGCTGGTTGATACCGCTGGCCGCGTAGACAAGTTCCGTCAGAAATATGGCATGAAATAAGGCAGAAAATGCTTCTGACTCTGCTGCACAGGAGGTACGGCAGAACAGCTTGGTATTTCATTCTGCTTTTCTTTTCGCTGGGTATTTTTTCTGCCCGGCTACAGGCGAACACCTGCGCCAGTCCCCGTTATGATGAAAACATTCGCGTCAAGCGCGTGATTGATGGCGATACGCTGCAACTTAACGATGGCCGCAGGCTGCGTCTGATTGGCGTGAATACGCCTGAACGCGGTAGAAATGGACAGCTTGCCGAACCACTGGCGAACCGCGCGTGGCATAGGCTGCAGACCTTGGCCAGCCCTGGCCGCCATCTCAAGCTGCGTTGGGGAAAAGAAAAAAAAGATCGCTATGGACGTCTGCTAGCGCATGTTTTTACCCTCGATGGCCGCAACCTGAGCGCCAGCCTGCTACGCGCAGGAATGGGCGCAGCTATTCAGATCCCTCCCAACCTCTGGGCCTATCAATGCTATCTGCAAGCCGAAAAAAACGCCCGCAAGCAAAAACTTGGAATATGGGGCCAATCTTATTTTGCTCCCATTGATGTAAGCCGACTGGCCACTGGGATTCATGGCTTTCATTTTATCCGTGGCCGCTTAAGCCGTATCGGCAAAAGCAAAACCGCCCTCTGGTTGAACCTTGGCAAACACTTTGCTCTGCGTATTCGCAAAAAAGACCAGGCCTATTTCAAACAAATCGATTTCCAGCAGCTTATCGGCAAAGTGCTTACCGCCCGTGGCTGGATCTATGCCTACAAAGGCCAGTGGCGCATGAACCTGCATCACCCTGCCTCGCTGGAGATCGGCCCGGCACGCTAATAGGTTAATATTTTTTAAATACCGCAGAGAACGCGGAGGTGTTTAATCCAAGCCTTTATTAAATAAAAACTAAATTAGCTGCAAATGATTTCCGCCTGTGCCGGGTTAGGACTAAACTATTAATCTAATTGCAAACAACCAGCTCTTATTTTCCAGGAAACCATTGCATGAGCACAGACACGCCCGAACAGAAAAAACTCGCCACTGATGCACTTCGCTACCATGCCGAACCCCAGCCGGGAAAAATCGCCACGGCAATTACCAAGTCCTGCGAAACTCAGGAAGAACTCAGCCTGGCCTATACGCCCGGCGTGGCAGCCCCGGTGCGCGCCATTGCCGAAAATCCCGAGGATGCTTACCGCTATACCGGCAAGGGCAATCTGGTAGGCGTAATCACTGATGGCTCGGCCGTGCTAGGCCTGGGACGAGTGGGCGCATTAGCCAGCAAACCGGTCATGGAAGGCAAGGCCGTGCTATTCAAGCGTTTTGCGGATATCGATGTCATGGATATCGAGGTCGATGCCGAAACGCCTGAAGACTTTATTGACACCGTGCGCCGTATCGCGCCAACCTTCGGTGGCATTAATCTAGAGGATATTGCTGCACCGGCCTGTTTTGAAATCGAACATAGCCTAAGCAACCAACTTGATATTCCAGTCTTCCACGATGATCAACACGGCACGGCGATTATCATCGCGGCCGGGCTACTCAACGCGCTAGAAATCGCCGGCAAGGATATGGAGTCCGCCCATATCGTCTGCCTGGGTGCTGGCGCTGCCGGCATCGCCGCCATGCGCGTGCTCAAGAGTCTGGGTGCGCGACGCATCTATCTGGTAGATCGCAAGGGCGTGGTACACCATGGTCGAGATGGTGTGAATCAGTACAAACATGAGTTTTCCCGCGAAACCGATCGCCGCAGCATCGCGGATGCCTTCGATGGCGCGGACGTTTTCATCGGTGTCTCTGGCCCCAACCTGGTGACGGCTGACATGCTCCGCAGCATGGCGGACAAGCCGACGGTGTTCGCCCTTTCTAATCCCGATCCAGAAATCGATCCGGCTTTGGCTCATGCCACGCGCAATGATCTCATTCTTGCTACCGGACGCAGTGATTACCCCAACCAGGTGAA
>JAADGZ010000275.1 GCA_013152045.1 Gammaproteobacteria bacterium | reverse complement strand
GCCTGATACTCAAGCTGAATCACTAGCTCGCCGAAGCTTTTCTTCCGATGCTATCGAACTAAAGACTATTCGTGACTGGTTGCGCGAGATTTTACAACAGCAAACAGACTGTTCTGAAGACCGTATCAATGACGCCATCCTGGCCGTCAACGAAGCCTGCATGAATATTATCCAGCATGCCTACTACGGCCAGGCAGACGGCGAGATGATTATCGAGCTGTTTCGGGAACAGCATTTTATTATTTTTCAACTTACAGATTTCGCCTCGCCGGTCGATATAGACATGTGCCAACCACGGGATCTCGATGACGTCCGTCCCGGCGGACTCGGTATACATATTATCCAGTCGGTCATGGACAGCATGCAATTTCTAGAACCACCTGCTGACGCTGGCAACCTGCTAGAACTAAAACTAAATATTAATAAACAAAGTGCTCAGGGATAACTATGGAATGTACCACACGCTTGGAAAACGGCTTCACCATTATCGCTCTCTGCGGTGAAGTCGATTTACATTTTTCGCCGAAGGCGCGCGAAATCATTCTCAAACACCTGCAGGATAAAAACCATGTGCTGGTGGATCTTTCGGCTGTGACCTATATCGACAGCTCGGGCGTAGCCAGTCTGGTTGAAGGTTTCCAACATGCACGCACGCATGATCTAAAGTTTGCCCTTGTTGGGGTCAGCAAAGCGGCCATGCAGATCCTGCAACTCTCACGTCTGGACAAGGTCTTCCCTATTATCGCCAACGCAACTGAAGCTGCTCAGCTGTAAGCCGATGCCCTATGAGCAATGCCGCACAAAATTCGGGCCTACATCCTGCCATTCGCCTGGTTGAAAACATCGGCCGTAAGACGGTTGCCGCCATCGAGGAACTGGGTTATGTCGCCAGCATGCTGGCCGAGAGTTTTTACTGGTTGATCTTCGGCCGCCGACAACAGCAGCCGGTGCGCCTGCGCAACGTCATTGCCGAGGCGATGCGTATCGGCGTTCATGCCATTCCTATTATTAGTATTATCTGTCTCGCCATCGGCGTGATGATGGCCATTCAGGGCATTCAAACCCTGAAAACCTTTGGCGCAGAATCAAAAGTTATCGTTGGCCTCGCCATTGCTATCACCCGTGAATTTGCGCCACTGATCGTCAGCATCATGGTCGCTGGGCGCTCCGGCTCAGCCATTACTGCGCGTATCGGCACTATGCTCGAATCGCAGGAAATTGACGCCCTGCGCGTCATCGGCATCAATCCAGTACGCTATATCACCGCGCCCCTGTTGCTAGCCATGATGATCAGTATCCCCGCTCTCACCATCCTGGGCGATTTTATGGGTCTGCTGGGCGGCGGCCTGTATTCCATCATTGAACTTAAAATTACCCTGCCGATTTATTTTGAACGTTGCGCGGCGGCACTTTCATGGACCGACATTAGTCAGGGGCTGATCAAAAGCCTGGTGTTTGCCGCCATCATTGTGCTGGTTTCGGTCAGCAATGGCTTTCAGGTGCGCGGAGGTGCCGAAGGTGTCGGCCGCGCGACCACGCGTTCCGTGGTTATGTCGCTGACCTTTATTGTCATCGCTGACATGATTTTCACCTACTTTCTCAACTTCGCCTGAGCCTCATGCCTGCCGCCAGCAACAGTGAATATGCTATTGAGGTTCGCAATCTGGATGCCCACTATGGTGAGCGCCAGATCCTCAACGACATCAACCTGCATGTGCACCATGGCGAGATCATGGTCATCATGGGCGGCAGCGGCTCAGGCAAGAGCACCTTGCTACGCCACCTGCTGGGGCTAAATACACCGACCCGGGGTTCAATAAAATTACTAGGCCAGGATCTGGCCCACAACAGTGAACAGGCGATGTTCGAGCTACGCAGAAAAATGGGCGTGGCGTTTCAGGGCGGTGCGCTGTTCGGCTCAATGACGGTCGAGGAAAATGTCGTCCTGCCTCTGTGTGAACATACCGAGCTGGATGAGAACACTATGCGCATCATGGGTCGGATGAAACTTGAAGTCGTCAACTTGGCCGAGTTCGGCGATCTGATGCCATCAGAACTATCCGGTGGCATGATTAAACGTGCCGCTCTGGCGCGCGCCATTATTATGGATCCACGTCTGCTGTTTTTTGATGAACCCTCGGCTGGTCTGGATCCGGTCGCCGCGGTCGAGCTGGATGAACTGATCCTGCGTCTGCGTCAGGCGATGAACATTACCATTGTGGTGGTCACCCATGAGCTGGAAAGCGCTTTTAAGATCGCCGACCGTATCACCGTACTGGATCAGGGCATGATCCTGATGACCGACAGCGTGGAGGCGGTAAGAAACTCGGACAATCCACGCATTCAAAGCCTGCTCAACCGTCTGCCAAGAGATGATGCTATTGATGCCGACGAATACATGGAACGCCTGACGGGAATATGAATGAAAACTATGCAAAGAATGATTTTTAAACCCTATTCTCTACCCTTCGACTGGCTCAGGGCGAACGGAGTTAGAGATGGGGGCTTCGACATTGCTCAGGACAGGCCCTTCGACAAGCTCAGGACAGGCTTGGAAAGATTCAAGGTAATTAGCAGACGATAAAATGAAAAAGGATCATATCAATTATTTTGCCGTTGGCAGTTTTGTACTGGCCATGCTGGCGCTGCTAATCGCATCCATGCTGTACATCTCTGGCCGGGGTGACGCCACCGATACTTACTATGTCAGTTATACTGATATTTCCGGTATTCACGATGGCACTACAGTAACGTATGGGGGCTATAAAATCGGTAAAATTAAAAACGTGCAACCCTTGCGTGATAAAAAGGGAACCCGTTATCGCATTACCCTGGCTGTACGCGCTGGCTGGACTATTCCCTCTGACAGTACTGCGCAAATAACCTCTCCTGGTATTCTGGCAGAAAAAACCATTGAAATCCGCGAAGGCAAAAGCACAAGCCTGCTTTCAGTCGGCGATAAAATCAAAAGCCTGCCAGCAATTGACATGATGGCGATCATGAACCGTCTGTCAGGTGAATTTGGTGAATTTACAGAAGCTGACATCCGCCCCCTAATCAAGAGCCTCAGTCATTATCTGAATGGCATCGGTGATGATCTTAACCGCCAGCTTCCACAGATTACTAAAGACACTCGTACGCTGCTGACGACCATGAATAAGACCGCAGTAAATATGAATAAACTCATCAATGCAGACAGTCGCAAACACCTGCACAGTATGTTCAAGAACACCAATAAAATGTCGCAAAGCTTGCTTACCCTAAGCCAGCGCCTGAACGATACCACGGATAAGCTTGATCATCTTATGGAAAAGTCGCAACAACTACTGGATGATAACAGCGACGATATCCGACAATCCGTCGTCGATATGCGCACAAGTCTGGAAACCCTATCGCAAAACATAGATTCCATGGTACATAACATGAATGCCTCGGCTCGCAATATGAATGAGTTAAGCCGTGAACTGCGCCGCAATCCGTCGCTTATCATTAACAGTAAACCCACGCCCAACCCCCAGGAGTAAGCTATGCAATTTTTCCGAAAAGTCTGCCTGCTACTTACTCTCAGCCTGAGTCTTGGCGGCTGCATAGGCGGCGCCAACGTAAACATTCCCCGCGATCATTATTATCGTCTGCCCGCAACAACCGCGATCAAACCCTTGACTGTCCCTCTACTAGCTGGAACGCTGGCGATCAGCACCGTCCAGACCAGCGGCATGTTGCACGAACGCGCCATTCTGTTCGTGCGCGAACAACAACCACTGGAGGTCAACCCCTATCATTATTACTACTGGGTCAACACACCCGCCTCGCTGCTGCAGCAACACCTGCTTGATTATCTACGCCTGAAAAAATTCGCCCGCGACCAGCACCGCTATCGCTCCGACAACCCGGCAGACTTTAGACTCGAAGCTGAGCTGTTGCAGTTTGAACGTTATATCCGCAAACACAGCGCCGAAGCCCGGGTAACACTGGAACTGGTGCTGAGGGATAATCACAGTAAACGGATTCTGTTGCGCAAGCGTTATCAACAGAAGATAAAAACCAGAAGTGCCGACATGGCTGACACTGCCAACGCATTTGGCGAGGCACTGGCTATTATCTATAAACAATTTTCCAAGGATGTCGCGACACTCAAAATGTAAATTACAAAGATTAGGCTGTTATTCTTTTCATTCAGATTAAGTCTTAATTAATCATTTCTGCATATGCAATTCATGCCCGGCACAACTTAAACACGCTTTGCATTGCTTTTCTTTGTCTACTTTATATATGATATGTTTAGAGACAGTAGCAGTAGAATGCAGAACAATGATCTGTCGCTAGACCAGATATCTATCATTTATAACTACAAACAGAAGTGGCATCACAGCCACCGGACAATTCGATAGCAGTTATGGCTCTGGAATATAAAATCTTTGATGAGGGACTCACGGTAATTGCCGTAATCAGCGGCAATATAACTGCAAATGAATTAAGCGATTACGCCTTCTGGCTAATCACCAACCACGGCACAAAACTGAAAGCAGGGCTGCGACACCTGATGCTGGTCCGGGATGTGAAAAATATACAGCTTACCGAGCAGGATATTCACCGCTTTGCCCATATCAATCTGACTTATGGCCTGGGACGCGGAAAAATACATACCGCCATCGTCTCGCAGGACAAGGAAGTTAAAAAGCTGGCCTCGTTACATAAAACGCTTTCTCAGATTGCCAATATCGAGGTGAACCAGTTTGATACGCCAAGTGACGCACTGGATTGGCTGGGCGTTGATTCAGCGCAGGCGCGGGCCTATGCCGAAAAAATGATGAAGTAATTGGTGAATGGATTTTCCTTCTAAATAGCTATTCCAAATACCTGTAAACTTATAATATTTATGTTCGTGCGATATTCACGTTCGAGGTGAGTCCTTCGACTTTGCTCAGGACGAACGGCTATATTCGTTCAGAACGAACGGTTATCTATACCCGTCAATTTTTACTCCCCGTTTACGCGCGCACGCCGCGCCTGTACCGCAGCAGCCAGTTCCCGTAACAATAGTTCACTGGCATCCCAGCCCAGACAGGCATCGGTAATACTCTGGCCATAAACCAGTTCTTGATCGCCATTGTTATTCTGACGCCCTTCCTGCAGGTGACTTTCGACCATCACGCCCATCACATGCGTATTACCCGCTGCAATCTGCTGCGCAACGTCATGCCCCACCTCAACCTGACGCTTAAAGTCTTTCTGGCTATTAGCGTGACTGAAATCAACCATGACCATCGGCTCCAGACCTGCCTTTTCCAGCTCCTCGCTGGCCTTGCGCACGCTCTCGGCATCGTAGTTGGGCTGGCGGCCTCCGCGTAAAATAATATGGCAATCATCATTGCCAGTAGTGGCAAAAATAGCGGAATTCCCAGCTTTGGTCACCGACAGGAAATTATGCGGCCGACCGGCCGCACCGATGGCGTCAATCGCAACCTTGAGGGTGCCATCGGTGCTGTTCTTGAATCCCACCGGGCAGGACAGACCAGAGGCTAGTTCGCGGTGTACCTGGCTCTCTGTGGTACGCGCGCCAATGGCACCCCAGCTGATCAAGTCCGCCACGTATTGCGGGGTAATCAAATCCAGAAATTCGGTTGCCGCCGGTACCCCGGCATTATTTACATCCAGCAATAGCTTACGTGCCAAATGCAGACCTTTGTTGATCTGGAAACTTTCGTCCAGATCCGGATCGTTGATCAGACCTTTCCAACCCACCGTGGTCCTCGGCTTTTCAAAGTACACACGCATAACAATGAGCAGATCCTCGCTCAGCTCGGTGCGTAGTAGCTGCAATTTTTTGGCGTAGTCCAATGCTGCCTCGGGATCATGCACCGAACATGGCCCGACGATAACCAGCAGGCGATCATCCTTGGCGCGCAGGATATTGTGAATGGCCGTGCGGGTTTCAAAAATCAGGCGGCTGGCTGTCTCCGAAATGGGGCAGTCCTGATGCAGTTGAATTGGCGGGATGACCTCTTTTAACGCGGTGATGCGCAGGTCGTCTGTTTTGTATTTCATATTCATAGCGGAGTATTGTAGCCTGAATATTCCAGCGGCTAAAGTCAGATTGAGCGGCCGTTTTCGTCGCCTCGCCCGAACGATGGGTTTCGCTTCGCTCTACCCATCCTACACTAGAGTGAAAAATGGGGTGGATGGGCAGAACGAAGCGCGAAGTCCAGTAGGGAAACCCATCATTTTGAAGGCAAATTGCCGGGCTTATTCTCGCTCTGCTGCGGTAATTGTTCCTCACTAAGCAAATAATGGCTCAGCATTACCAGCGGCTTTAACGATATGCGCACCAGCGCACGCAGGTGGGGACGACTACGGATATAGTCCGCCAGCGGCGGACTATAGTGATAATACTGACGCACAAACCAGCGGCCGGCACGGTTATCGAGCAAATAGTTGTCTCGAAAGGCACGCAGATAGCGCACCTGCTTCTGCATATCGCTGCCCCAAGCGGCAGTCGCAATGAAACAACCACCACCTCCGCCGCCAGTGCTAGCCTGCAATGCCGCAACCGATAATGTGGAGACGCTGACATTATCGGTCTGTGCCGCCTCGGGGTTGACGCTATGCACAATGGCGGTGTTGACCTGGCTACCGGCTGTGTCCATGCGCGCCACGATATTGACCGTATAGCTGCCGCCGCCCCCCATCAGGGTTCCCAGCTCACAGGAGACTATGCCGTTAGCATGGCTGCAACTACCCTGTGACACCGAGGCCGAGACAAAACTGGCACCTTCAGGCAGGAGATCGGTCAGAAAACCCTCGGTGGCGTCGAAACCGCCATTGTTGCTAATCGTCAGTGCGTAGCTGACTTCCGAGCCAGCTTTCACATCGGTTGTCGAAAGGCTCTGGCTTACCGCCAAATCCACGGTATTGCTATCCGTATTGATCGCCCCCCAACCCACGTCACTCAATAGCGATGCCGCCAGGCCCAGGTTATGGTTTGCCGCAAGATAAGCCGGCTCCATTAAATCATTAGGCAAAAGTGTGGTACTAAAATGCGACACAGAGGAATCTGCTTCCTGCGGCGAAGGCGCATACATTTCTACATGGCCGCTAGAAACGCCGGCTGTCAGACTGGTGCTGGCGGCAGTTACGGCCGTGCCAGTCCAGTGCAGATCGCCTGTTGCGGTACTGGCCGTCACCCGCTGAGCATTACTCATTGAAGGATAGTCCGCTGGCGATGCGCCATGCTGTTCAAGCAGGCGCATGTACGCATCATCCAGGCCTAACAGTTTTTCGCCGGTCGCAAGGTCAACAAAACCGCCAAAACCCAGGCCGTGAATCAACTCATGCATAGCTACAGTAACGAAATCAATGTCCGTACCCGGTGTCGCGTCCAGGCCATAATACCAACGCGTACTGCCCAGCACCGTAGTGCCATCTATATCCCGGTTGAAGGTGATGTTGATTTCATTGCTACTGCTGTTGAGATTAACGCCTGCCAGTTTTTCCGCCAGCACCACTGGATACCAGGTGTTGCTGATTGGCGCATTGCTGAAATCCCGCGCCACGCTGGTGCTGCTGGCGGAACCCAGGGTCGCACTGGTAGCGTCACCCCCCAGGGCAGGCATGGTTGCGTATACCTTGATTTCGACGTTACTGTTGATGACCTGGGCGATCAAATCAGCCGCATACTGCAGCGCATTCAGGCGTGCTTGCCCTAGGCTCTGAGCAGAATTATTGCCTGCCGCTGTAAATGCGCTGCTATCGCTAAAACCTTCGTTCGCGGCATCACCATTGACGACTACAATTTTTGCCGCAGCTTGCGATACGCCAACCTGCAACAACAAAAATACCAGCGTCAAAAAACGGATACCGGAATGACAAAACATAGACATGGGACGATGAATCTTCTTATTTCTGCACATCAGAATACGGTGCAGGCAGATCCAACAAAATGCCGCCATCGTCTGTAGGTGACTTGTACTCCTGTGCGGGTTTCGATACCGGCTTTGTACCGGTAGGTTTATTTATCTGCTGCAGCGATCGGGGCAGGGTACGGGGAGTAAACCTGTCAGCGGAAGGTGGCTGTGCAACAAACTCACCACTGACGGGGTCCTTGTATACATGCATCCCGGGCGGCAACGACTGAACGCGCGACTGATCTGACTTCTGCCCGTCGCCACAGGCCGGCAAAACAAGAAAAAGACCTGACAGACAACACAGCTTTAGCACCGATTTTAGCATCCTGATTTTTCGCATTGTTTCCATTCACTCAAGGCAGCAAATAACATCCTGCAAGGCATCGTAATTTATGACTATTAAAGTTATACGAAAATCATGCCAAAAACGATAAAGCCGTAGCCATATTGCAAACAGCTTAACTATTATTTGCTGCCCCGTTAATACTACAGTGATATCTGCTAAGCTTATGATATCTTGGGGTATTCTGTTAATCGGGGTCGTTGAGGACATGAAATCATAGCCGTTATCGGAGCCATCCCTTCTCCTCGAGGGGGAGAAGGCCAGGATGAGGGGAGAGAGCCCCGGTCAAATGGCCGTCTCTCGTTCCCATGCTCCTGCGTGGGAACGGATGCCCGAATCAGCGTATCGATGGACG
>JAADGZ010000058.1 GCA_013152045.1 Gammaproteobacteria bacterium | reverse complement strand
AGCAGAATTTCCGTCCCGCTCAAGCTTAACCTGTCATCATTGTCATTAGAGTTGGTTTCGACAATAAGTGACTGTGTGGCTACTGTTATTTGCGTACCCTCATCAGTCTGTTTACGAATACCCCCCAGCAACAGGCTTTCCATATTCAGCTGATTTAATTCTTCTGCCAGCAATTCGACACGATCACTGTTTACGCCGGATGCTGAACGCTGACTGACGATGGCCATATTAGTAGCTTCGATGTCCAGTCTTCCTCCGCGGCCATTACCTTCAGCACTGCCACGTAGTTCACCAGCCAGATCCAGTCGGCTAAATGCCGAGACGCCCAACTGTCCCGCATCCTCCGGCAAGAAGGGAACCAGCGTCTCATCGGCCACGGCTTTATCAGCGTAGAAACGATTGCCGCTGGTGAGCAATATCTCTGCACGGCGGCGCGCCTGCATACTGGTCTCAATGGCAAAGCCATTCCAGTTTTGATCATGAATAGCCGTACCAGCTACCCGGTACTGCCCGGCGACTACCGGTGTTTTGTCAGTCAGGTAGCTGTTGATTCCCGGAGTTATATTAGTAAAGCCTTTACGCGGAGTGACCAGATACGCGCCATCCAGCAGCGCATAGCGGGCCGGTAAAAGTGCATATTCACCTGCCGGCAAATCACCAACACCCGCAAGGTAAACCATATCACCGACCCTGAATCCAGCCGTTTTAGTTTCGCCCTCATCATAGGGTGCATAATTAGTAAACGTGGGAAGCACGGCAAACGATCCACTATCGTTGCTAAAAATATCACGCGTACCCCCCGGTCCTGAAACAAATTCCCATGCCTGAAGATCACCGCCGCCGCTCATGTCGATTACCGCGCCATCATTAAAGCGCACATCGTCGCTGGATAGCAGAATACGTTTCTCCGGTGGCCGGGTGATACGCAGGGTATCGCCTTCACTGAAATCATACTGCCAGTCCAGCCCTGTCTGCGCAGTGCGACCAAAGGGAATGATCTGCCCTTTGGCCGAGGTAGAAGTCAGACTGCCGTCCTGCAAGATCAATAAAGATCCGGCGCTCAGGCTGATTTCACCAAGAGGTGCACGTAACTCACCGCCCTGAGTAATAGTATCGGCTTCTATCGCCAGCCGCCCCCCCGCCGAAAGCACGGGGCTTGCTTTATGTGATTGGCTGAAGTTATTAATAATGGCATTCGCATCATTACCAAAGACGGCCTGCATTTCTCCCGACATGTCTCCATGTTTCGCAATCACCACCTCATCAGCCTTAATCGTGTAATCAGTCAGGGTCGCCGGATAAACCTTGTCAGCAGCGAGTTCAAATCGTCCGCGGCTGTTCCATTCCCCCGGAATATCAGGCGTTGCAGATTTTAAACGCTTACCTCGAACTCGAATATTGGTATGACTATTCAGGCGAACCTGATCAAAACCCTGCAGACTGCTCGCACCGATCAGTTCAATCATATTGGCATCGACAAACAAACGTCCGTTACCGCTGATGGCATCATCGGCATCACGAATAGCGCTTGAACCCAGCGCGACATAAGGGGAAAGAATTGCCGTAAGCCCTGCGTCCTCACCGCCGGCAGCCTGCCATGAGATGATCGGGCTATCCAGGATGACTTCACGCCGGGCAATGATGCCGCTATTGCCTTCAAAAACAATATTGCCCAGAGTTTTCAGTGCAATAGAATCAAAACCGCTTTCATTGAGCAAGCCGCTATCCAGCCAGGCGTAGCCATTGGCCTCGTTAACAATAGCCTCACCCTGCTCAGGTATGTTAACCGCACTTTGTGATTTTTCCTTGCCAGCAATGATTTTTCGTTCTGTTTCGATAAAGGGGTTGGCAGAGGCATTACTATCAAGCAACTGATTATTGGTTTGAGTCCGGCTTGCAAACTCGACCTTCAAACGGCCACCTTCAGCGCCCTGTTCAGTGTTCGCCTGTCCCAGAATCGAACCTTCGGCAATAATGCCTTCTACCGCTATCAGGTTGACCTCACCGGCATCGGAGGCAACCATAGTTTCCTGCAGGCGTACGCCTGGACCTCGATAGGTCGGATCAGGTTGTTCCAGCATAGTAGATGTGCCTGATACATCGATCCGGGCAGTCTCATCCATAAAGATAAAACCACGCTGTGCGGCAAGCGTGACTTCACCACCATCGAGCAATCGGCCTTCGCGCACACCGGGAACTACACTGTGTGTTGGAATAAATGTGCCGGCAGTGGAGAGCACACTGCCCGCCCCCAGCCATATTCCCTGCTCGGGGATATAGCCCGGATCACTAACTGTTTCGGGATCGGTGATTGCCAGCTTAATCCTGCCTGCCGGCGCGTCCACACTACCATTCATAAAAATACTGGAGCCGGAGCTAAAGCTGACCTCGGCTCCCGCTTCGGCAAGAATCCGACTACCCTGTTCCATGACAATAGCCTTGTCCTGTGTCTGAACAACAGGGGGTTGATGGCTAAAACCAAGATCAACCGGCTGGCGAATTTCATCTGCCAAACGCTGCCGATTAGATACAGAAGAAACATCGCTGGCGCTGACCGTCGAGAACACGTCACGACTGTTCAGCACCAGATTCTCCCGTGAAGGTTTCAGCAACACACCGCTGTCAAAAGTGATGCCGTTGCGGTTGGAGTTAAATTCATAGGAAGAAAAACCGCTTTCCTTCACGAAGGTTTCCGGGATATAAACTGGAGCCGAAGGATCACGGTTGTAATTATCAGGAGCAGTCGATGTAAAACGGAATTCATTAGCGCTCAAGCTAAGCGTCCCTCCTTCATCAAAGGAAAAACCTTCAAAACTTCCATCAAGGAACAAACTACCATTGCCATTGATATCCGTTGAGGCCGCCAGCGAAACATCCCCGCCCTGGCCTGTCTCCAGCTCACCCTCCGAGGTCAACCAGGCACCGCCATTAGTGCGAATGCGAGAGTTTTCATTCATGATGACGCTAGCAAGCTCAGACGTGATATTTACTCCACCTCCATCGATAAATACACCTTCAAAATCCGCTTCTGGTTTTACGATCAGGCTGTCATTGACCCAACGGCCACTGGTATCGATCAGAGAATTTTCAGCCAGCACTACATCACCCCGGCTTGCAATCATGCTGATTTCCGTACCATGTCCGACAACACGACCAGCCACGTCAATGCCATCAGTACCGCTGGTAGTCAGGGAAAAATTGCCGCCATCAGACAGCTGCATATCCAGATTGTCCTGTAACACAATCTTGCCGCCTGTTTTATAACTCACTTTCTGAAGACCGTTGCGCCGGAAATAATCCGCTTCAATGATCAAGGGTGTTGGGCTCGACGCTTCATCCCCAGTTGACTGAAGCCCATCCAGATTCGGGCTGTTGAGCGCTTTATTATTCTGAAATACCAGGGTCTGATAGTTGCTGCCAAAATAATCAAGATTCACATTAAGACTGCCGCCGCTTGCTCGATTATCGGCAAGCCGCTGACGCCGCCCGTTAATGGTATTGGCGATGATGTCGCCATCCTGAATCAGCAGGTGGCTATCGATATTGAATGTACCCGCTGCCTGCCCATCAATATAGGCCGACTCAAAACGTCCACGATTAAAGGGTCCGGCTACCTGCCAGGTTTTTGTCACGCCCCACTTTTCATAGTCTTTACTGACCTCACCCAGTATGCCGACATATTCCAGATCCGGACTGGCCTCACTTATGTCATAAATTTTTCCATCTGCGCCAACCAGTTGAGAGGTTTTGATATAACCTTCCCTGTATTTAATCGCCCCACCTGAAATATTCACTGCCGAACCCTGTTTCAGGGTCACTGCGCCCTGGGATGAAAAGCTGACTGTACCGCCTTCTGTGCTACGTTCTTCGACTGTGCTTTTAATTCCATCCAGCGCAGGCTGAATATTAGCCAGTGGCGTGCCTTCGCGAATATCGATGCGAAGTTTTTTGCCATGCAGAAAACCATTTTTCTGCACTGGCGCATCGGCAAACTCATTACCCCGAGTTTCCACTTCGATGACATTACTTTCCATCGATTTTTCAGCCGAGGTAAGACCCGACACATCAATAATGCTGCCGGAATCCATGATGATTTCACTGCTGTTTGCGATATCCAGCTTGTCAGGCACACTGGGGGTTTCTGTCGCCAGAACATCGACCGTGCCGGAAGGCGTAATTACAGCCGAGTCCGATTCAAAATGTACAGTCTGCCCCATAATTTCAATACTGGAACCCGGCTGCACCTGTTCTGCAACGGCGGTACTTGTATCTTCTATTTCAGGTACAACTTCAGTAACACTGCCTTCGCCCAAAGTAACCTTTGCTAGCGTGCCCAGGCCATCGCCCTGATCAGTGGCGCGGGTTGTTGTTGTAGCCTCAAGCACTTTCTTTTTATTGAAGATTCTTGGCGTCGTTGGCGCATTTTCCCTTGCCAACAGACGAATGCTGCCGTTGACCCGCACACTGGTGCTGGCGGAAATCAGCCCTTTCTGGTTCACGGCAAAACCCATCAGGGTAGTGTTGCCCCGCGGAGTGATGATATGACCTCCATTAATAACTTCACCACCGGTTTTCACCTCCACCAACAAACCACGAACCGTGTTCGTTGAATCCGCTTCCTGTAGATAAACTCGATCTGTGGCTGCCGCCATTATCACCTGTCCATCGGGACTGGTAATCGTTCCATCATTAACAATTTCAGGCGCCACCATGATCACGCGACCATAATTCTCTGTACTGATCTGCGCGCCTTTGTCAACATAGATGCCAATCTTGAACCGATTGCCATCGGCATCAAGAATATAGTCACCGGTATTCGGGTCGCGCAAGTATACATCGCCATTGCCAGAAAATGTCGCGCTGGCATCACCATCAAACACCTTGGAAATACCACGATTGAAAACATCATCGGAAATATCCAGTGTAGATACCACCAACGCATTAACATCGACAACAGAGTTAGCGCCAAACAGAAAACCATTATTGTTTATCAGATAGACCTGCCCGTTAGCTTTCAACGTGCCCAGTATTTTCGAGGGAGAAGCCGAGTTGATAACCCGGTTCAATGCAATCGAGTTACTATCCGGTTGTTTGAATTCCACCAGATGGCTGACATCAATATCGAAGGAATCCCAGCTCAGGATCACCTTTCCTTCCGTCTGTTTAACCGTCAGCGTTTTATCAGAGAACTGCGCGTCTGTTGTGCCCGAACGCCAGAGGTTAGAATTAACCTGTGACCAGCCACTGGCCGATGATACACGAGGTAATGGGCTGCGTGCAGTCGCCCATGCGCCTGCCGGTTTCGGCAACGGTAAGGCGGCATTGGAATGTGAAGACAAAGTCAGGCCGCCAAGCACAATTGATCCCGCCAGCAACATACAAATATTAGTACTCAGCGGTCGCAGACTTAGTTTTGTTTTACTGGCCGGCCTTATATTTTTTCGAAAATTATGTTTTTTTGGCAAATTCATTTTCATGCTCCAAAGGCAATTAGCCCGGGGTAACAATATATTTGTTATATCTCTACTATTGTTGGGCTTCACTCTCGTTCAGCACCAACCTACTTTTATTTGGTATTGCACACACCACCTGTAGGTTGGGCTGAGTGATAACGAAGCCCAACAGCCACCTAAAACTCATAGGCAAGACGGAAATGCACGCGCACGTCGCCTTTTTTCACCGTACTCAACGTTTTAAACGGATAGCCCGCATCCAGTTCCATATTCAGATGGCCGGCTTTCATGCGCATACCTATACCACTGCTGGAAAGTTGATAGCCGGTCGGCTGGTCCGGCAGGCTTTGCAGAACCCACAATTTTGCCGCATCCACAAACCAGAGGCCGTAAAAATCTTTTACTGTCTTCCAGCTTTCACTTCCAATATAGGGAGTGTGCAATTCGAATGAGGCCATGAATGCGTTATCGCCCAAGGCCTGTGATTCGTAATAGCCACGAACACTTTCTGAACCACCAGCCGTAAACTGTTCATTACTTATTAAAGGGGAATCTGTGTACTGAGCGGATAGCTTTACCAGACCCTGAAATCCGGCCATAACTGGAAATCGGTGCTGGATATCGCCTGACAAATAAATAAAGTTAGCTTTGGAAAAAATACGCTTATCATTAAACTCCACCTGGTCATTCAGCCCGCGTAGACCAAAGGTAGTTCCCACACCATAACTGGTAATGCTACGGTTGGCACGATGGGTATAATCATAACGCAGACTAAATGGGTAATAGGTGATGGGTGTATTCAGGGTATCCGAACCAATTAGATTCAGACCTTCCTTGAAATCTTTGTAATCAACACCATAGGTCAGACTGTGAAAATAATTGCGACTTCCCTGCAGAGGCATTACCACCCGCGCACCCATAATTTTACCTATACCAACAATATTCAGTGCGCCGGCGCTTGAAATTTCTGTATCGGAATCCGACCGTACTCCATACAATGCAATGCGAGTGCCTGAATCTTGCAGCGGAAAAACATAGGTGGCAGCCAGAACCTTAACTTCACCCTTTTTTTCTGGTGAAGACTGATACTGCAAAGAAATGCTGTGGAAACGTTGCCAAAGATTATCGTAGCGCAGCGTGCCAACGGCACGTGTTCGCGTGGTACTTTCCGTATTTCGTCCATTCACTTCAAGGCTTCCATGCAGAGGCAACTTGTCTTTCACCTTGAGTTCTACTTCCAGCGTGCCAGGTTCTCGTCCCGGACGCATAACCGGTGTAATAGAGCGATCCGGACTTTGCTGATTTAGAATTTCCATCTGTTCCTTGACATCAGAAAGTTGTGGGATATTACCCTTGCTCAGGGCAGGCACCTGGCTGCGGATCTGACTTAGAAGATAATAATGCGAACCTGTTATTTTCAGGCGATCAACCCGACCTTCGGTTACACGCAGGCGAACAACGCCATCAACGACATTCTGTTCCGGTATGTCGACCAGCACTGTGGGGTAACCGGCATTACGGTATTCTGCTTCTAGCGTGGCGCGCGCCTGCTCGATATCTTTAATGGTTTTATTTGGTCCAAGAAATGAATAAATAATACGTTCCAGCCGGGTTTTCTCCAGCAGGGTATTGCCTTCTACCCGGTATTCCTGAATATTCATGAGGGGAGTAGCCGTTTCCGTTGCAGAAGATGGCTTATCGCTGGTAGCCGCAGCAACGGACTCCGCACTTACCTGTATTGCATACGTCCACAGTGATACGAACAATAACAAATTCAGTAAAGAATAATTTTTGGCTTTTGTTTTTATTACTACAACAACAAAATCGAACAATGAATAACCCTCACGCTAACAAACTGTATAGCTTCGCCTCCCACCCTTCGGGCGTCATGAGGCAAATAGTACGCTTACATGCGCACTTGCAAATAGATAAAGCCAGCCCCCTTGCGAGGGGCTGACTCGGCTTCCTTTTATCTGTTTCAAACCACATTGCATGGTGTATAACAGGTATTCCCTTTTCAGGGCTCTGCGCTACTGAGAGAATTTAAAATCCAGAAGCGTAGAGTCCTGAGGTGCGCAGCCTAGAGCTGACTGTTCTGGTAGTTAAAGTTAACAACCGGCACCACGCAGTTATCAAGCTTGCCTTGAGGTGCGTGGGTATAAGGAATGACCGGTGCATTCACATCCAGAACACCGTTAGCGGTTGGGGCAAAATTGGTACTCACCGCCATATAACCCGCCTGTCCCCAGGTATGCTTGAACTTGATGTTCAGCACAGTGGCAATAGTGCCTGGTTCACTGGCCTGGCTTGCAATGGTTTCAAGAATAGTCAACATATCGCCAGCAGGGCCATTGAAGGCAGGAATACGCCACTGGAAGGTTTGCTCAACCCAGTCGTCGTACTTGCCATTGGCGGCATTTTCCAGAGTCGGAGCAATACCGTCGATTTTGATAAAGCGGAAGTCGTCACCCAGCTTGGCATTTTTCTCGGTGGACTGTACGCCCAACGCCCAGGCCGTGGTGAGACCCGCATTTTGACCACTATTGTTGGCGCCGTTGTTAAAGTCATTCAGGCATGCACTCATATCACCAGAGCCGGAGTTCTCACGCACAACCGGTCCTGTGAAAGGATTACCCGGTGAAGCTGCGGGTGACAATGCGCCGGCAGTGCAGGGGTAGTTCAGGAACTTGGCGTTCATCTGTGCCTGGGTGCCGGAACCATTGACGCGGCGGCAGTAGGTGACCTTGGTGCTGGCCGGTAAGCTGCTAACCACGCTGGGATCGGTCAGGGAGACACCGTTGACCTTGAAAGCACTCCAGTTTCTGATCTTGCCAGAGATAAGCGATGCCACCTGACGCTTGCTCAGGCTGGGCATGCAGACTTCGGATTCACGCGGCTGCAGCAACGGATCAGTAATAGTTGCATCATAAGTCGTACAGGTCGCGTTACCCGGGAACTGGGCTTCCTGCAGAGCGTCGCGCAGACTGGTGGTCACTGGTACGCCAAAGACCAGCGCGGCGGCGGCCTTGACTACCATCTTGTTAGCCACATCAGCCGCATTAACCGAGGAATTACCGGCAGGCGTATTAACGCCGACGAACATTTCCGGATTCACATCGGAGACACCAGCATCGGAGACGACCTGGATCAGATTGCCCGTAGCAGGATTGCCATCGGCATCCGGGGTGATATCACAGCGCCAGAAGTTGTCAGTGCCAG
>JAADGZ010000041.1 GCA_013152045.1 Gammaproteobacteria bacterium | reverse complement strand
CTACGTTATTGTCTTCTGCCGCTGGCGGACTAGCGATCATACTGGCCGAGCTGCCCAACAGAGCGTCCAGTCCGCGCCCCAATCCTCGTTTCTTTGCTGCCATAAAAATCTTTGTTTCCGTAGTAAAATTCAGTTCATTGCCAGCCTAACCTGGATAAACCACAAGATAAGTACCTTTACGAAATAATTTTCTGCAGAATGCACAGAAAATCATTCCTACGGTACTAAGCCGAACGCTTCGTACTCAGGCACTCGCCTCAGCCCGCTCACTACTCTCATTGCGGCGCAAGATCTCCCCGGCCAGAGCCAGATAAGCCAGCGCACCACGAGAACTCTTGTCGTAGTGGATCACCGGCAGGCCGTGGCTGGGCGCTTCTGCCAGGCGCACATTGCGGGGAATCACGGTGCGGTAAACCTGATCCGGAAAATGCATAATGAGCTGGCCGGAAACATCGTTGGCCAAATTATTGCGGGGATCGAACATGGTCCGCAACAGCCCTTCTACCTTCAACTCTGGATTGACCGATTGGCGCACGTTCTCGATCGTTTCGAGCAGGGCGCTGAGACCTTCGAGCGCGTAATATTCACACTGCATGGGGATCATAACCGAGCCTGCCGCCACCAGCGCGTTCAGGGTCAGCATATTCAGCGAAGGCGGACAGTCGATGAGAATGTAGTCGTAGTTGTCCTGGATATCATTGAGTACGGTGCGCAGACGACGCTCCTTGCCCAACTTCTGCATCAGGGTCACTTCAGCAGCGGTCAGATCACCGTTCGCGGGCAATACGTCGTAATTAACCTGCTCATTACGCTGCAATACCTGGCTGATGTCAGCCTCGCCCAGTAACAGCTCACAGGTGGTCAGCGTCAGATCGTGCTTGTTAACCCCGCTGCCCATGGTGGCGTTGCCCTGCGGATCCATATCCACCAGCAGTACCCGGCGTTTGGTCGCTGCCAGCGAGGCCGCCAAATTGATACAAGTGGTGGTTTTACCTACGCCGCCTTTTTGGTTAGCAATCGCGATAATTCGGCTCATTCAGATTTCCCTGGTTTCAGGCATGTGCGTTTGGTCCCGGCTTTTACTTGTATCCAAAATTTAATCCCGCTGAATAATCAGTAGGTTACGCTCCGCATCCAGATCCGGCACCTGTAATTTTACATTCTGCTCCAGTCTGAACGGTGCGGGCAACTCGGCCAGCTCAGTACTCGGATAGACACCCTTCATGGCCAGTAAAATCCCGTCTGTCGCCAGACAGGGCTGTACCGCATGAGCAAATTCTGTCAGCGTGGAAAAAGCTCGCGAAACAATCGTGTCAAACTCTGCTGCTGTATACGTTTCGATACGTGACTGTACCACAGTCACGTTGTTCAGCCCCAATTCTGCCACCGCCTGGGTGATAAATCGGGTTTTTTTGCTATTGCTGTCAAGCAGGGTGAAATCATAGTCAGGGTAGGCCAACGCCAGCGGAATACCCGGCAAGCCGGCGCCGCTGCCGACATCCAAAATCTGCGGTCCGCGAAGAAAAGGATGGATGACCAGGCTATCAAACAGGTGGCGCACCAGCATCTGCTCAGGCTTACGCACGGCGGTGAGATTGTAAGTACGATTCCACTTTGCCAGCAAGTCGAGATAGGCCAGCAGCCGTGCCTGCACCGCCGCGTCAAGCTCCAGATCTATCTTCGCCAGCCCTTCGGCCAGCCCCACTGCCAGAGACTCGGTCATATTTTCCCTAAGGCCGACTGGCGGCATGCATCAGCTTTTTCAGGGCTGCGGTCATTTTTTTAACAATCCCTGTGCGATTTTTAATTCCATGCCGATCCGCAATATACTGCGGGTCGTTGTAAGTCAGCCAAACCTGCCCATTTTTATCTTGCCAGGCCAGCGCCTTCATTGGCAGATCGATACCCGCCGTCTGCTGGCTGGTGAAAAAATGGCTGCCCAGTTTCGGATTGCCGAAAATCAGCAACTCGGTGGGGCGCAGGGGGATGCCGACTTTTTTCGCCGCCGCATCATGCCGCCAGCGGGTGACAATGGTAATTCCCTTTTTCCGCAACAGGCTTTCCAACCGATCCAGGGTTGCACTGACGCTATGGGCGCTCTTTATTGAAATCAGGCCGTTGTTGCCCGAAGCCATGCTCAGCGGCGCCACCAGTAACAACATTAAACCTATCACTAAATACCGTTTCATCGTCGTTCTCCCTTGCCTTGATTATCCCGCTCGTTTTTTCAGGTAGACCAGCAACAGTGAGATCGCCGCCGGGGTCATGCCAGGAATGCGGGCGGCCTGGCCCAGCGTTGCCGGCTTATTGCGCTGCAGTTTCTCACAAATCTCGCTGGATAGCCCATTGACGGAGGCATAGTCAAAATCTTCGGGCAGGGCGCGTGTTTGCTGACGGCGGCTGCGCGCAATGTCCTCCTGCTGGCGGTCGATATAACCGGCATATTTGGCCTGCACTTCCACCTGCTCGGCGACAGCGGCGGAATCCACCGGTGACCCGGCCTGAGCCAGACTCATGAGCGAGGCATAATCAACCTCCGGTCGCCGCAACAGATCCCAGAGACTGGCTTCACGGCTCAGCGGCTGACTAAAGACCTGTTGCATCTCGGCCCCTGAGAGGCTCGCTGGACGCAGCCAGGTGGCCTGTAATCGCGCCCGTTCGATCTCGATGGCTTCGCGTTTTTCACTAAACAGACGCCAGCGCCGATCGTCGACCAGCCCCAATTGCCGACCTTTTTCAGTCAGACGCAGATCGGCGTTGTCCTCGCGCAGCAACAGGCGGTATTCGGCCCGGCTGGTAAACATGCGATAGGGTTCCTGGGTGCCCAGGGTAATCAGATCATCTACCATCACCCCCAGATAGGCTTCGTCCCGGCCCGGACACCAACTTTCCTGGTCACGCGCCTGACGCGCCGCATTCAACCCGGCCAGCAGGCCCTGCGCCGCCGCTTCCTCGTAGCCGGTCGTGCCGTTGATCTGACCGGCAAAAAACAGGCCGTGTAAATGGCGGGTTTCCAGCGATGGTTTTAAATCCCGTGGATCGAAAAAATCATATTCGATCGCATAACCAGGGCGGGTGATCTGCGCCCGTTCGAAACCTTTGAGGGTGCGCACAAAAGCCAGTTGTACATCAAACGGCAGACTGGTGGAAATACCGTTGGGATACACTTCATTACTGTTCAAACCTTCCGGCTCAACAAAAATTTGGTGTGCGTTACGATCGGCAAAGCGCACCACCTTGTCTTCGATGGAGGGACAATAACGCGGCCCCACGCCTTCGATAACACCGCTGTACATCGGCGAGCGATCTAACCCCTGACGAATGATCTCATGGGTTTGCTCGCAGGTGCTGCTGATATGGCAACAGATCTGTTGCGGATGATCGGCGGCGGAGCCAATAAAGGAAAACACCGGCAGCGGATCATCGCCGGGCTGGGCTTCGAGCTGACTATAGTCGATAGTTCTGGCATCGATGCGCGGCGGGGTGCCGGTCTTGAGCCGCTCGACCCGAAAAGGCAACTCGCGCAAACGACGCGAGAGGGCATTGGCCGGCGGATCGCCCGCGCGCCCACCTTCGAAGTTTGACAGGCCGATGTGAATACGCCCGCCCAGAAAAGTCCCAACGGTCAGCACCACGCTGCGCGCACGGAAGCGCAGGCCCATCTGGGTAATCACGCCCACCACCCGCTCCTGCTCGACGATGAGATCGTCCACCGCCTGCTGGAACAACATCAGGTTCGGCGTATTTTCCAGCTCACCGCGCACCGCCTGTTTATACAGCAGTCGATCGGCCTGGGCGCGGGTGGCGCGCACCGCCGGACCCTTGCTGGCGTTGAGAATACGAAACTGAATGCCCGCCTTGTCGGTAGCCTGGGCCATGCAGCCCCCCAGCGCATCAACCTCTTTGACCAGGTGGCCCTTGCCGATGCCGCCAATGGCCGGGTTGCAGCTCATCTGCCCCAGGGTATCGAGATTGTGCGTCAGCAGTAGGGTCTGCGCACCGCTGCGCGCTGCCGCCAGCGCCGCCTCGGTACCAGCATGGCCGCCACCGACAACGATGACATCAAATTGATCGGGATAAATCATGGTGGGGGATTCTACAAGCTTATGATAAAAAAAAATATCTACGCAAAGGCACCATTATCACAAAGGGATTTAATTGCTTCGGTGTAATTCTTTGCCATGAGCGTTAAGCAAAGTTGCCCTCTATTTTTGCTGCACGCCTTTGCCTTGGAGCTTCGTCTTTGCCTTAAGGTTTAGAATGGTGTTGAGCTATCAAGCCGCAAGATGGCTGCCCATGATATCCAGTCCGTCCCGGCTGCCCATGATCTCGTCCATAATTTTTTCCAGCCTTGTCTCGTCCAGGAATAGCATTTGCAGGATCCCAGGCGGGATTAGCCCCAGGGTTTCATCCCCGATGCTATGCTGGGCCAACATGCGATTAGCAATCAGCACGATATTCGCATAGACAGCATGCTTACCTACATAAGAGACATTGTGGTGTTCGAACACGGCACTGACAATCTCATCAGGAAAATGCCAGGCGCGCAAAACATGCAGGCCCACTTCCGCATGACTAATACCAAGTACGCGCTCTTCCACATCGGTCACCAGTAGATCCGGATGCTGGCCTCTTTTGGTTTTTATTTTTCCAAGTTCAGGCTGAAAATTCTGGCTCAGCACCAGATAACCTATGTTCTGCAGCAGCCCCGCCAACCAGGCTGTGCCCGGCTTCACATCCTGCACGCCAACCTGCCTGGCAATCGCCTGGGACAGCGCAGCGGCATACACCGCATGACGCCAGAAAGCATGTAGATCGAGACAAGACTTGCCGCTGTTCTGCAAGTTGGCCAGCACCGCAATCCCCAGAGCCATATTCAATGCCCCCTCAAATCCCAGCGCGGTCATGACGGCTTCTTTGAGCGTCTTGATCTGCCCCTGATTACCAAAAAACGGGGCATTGGCATAGCGGATGATCTGCGCGGCAATCGCCGGATCCTGCTCAATAATAATCTCCAGCTCAGCCATATCCGCATCAGGATCATTGCGTATACTGAGTAACTGCCGAGTCGTCCCGGACATGGGCGGCAAATTATTGAGACTCACCAACGAATCTCGAATGGCCTGCGCTGTATCCTGTTGTTCATTCCGGCTGGTTTGCTCTTCGCCGGCATTGTCCCTGGCAATATCAGTCCATAGTGGCAAACTGAAAAAGTCATCTGCCGCTACCGCTCCGGCATAATGTCGACCCTGCACAGTGGGACAGTGCCAAACACTCAGCAGCTTTTCCTGCGCCACAGAATCGACGCCTTTGGCAACCAGATCCAGATGCAAGGCCTGGCACATACCAATGATGGTTTTAACAATCCCACAGACATCCTGATGACTACTAATCCGGCTGATAATATTATTTTCAATAACCAAACCTTTGATCGGATAATCCTTCAGAATCTGCATGGATGAACGACTGCCGCCAAAATCATCCAGCAAGATGCTGACCCCAATACGATCAAGTTGCTCAAGAATGCCATGTGCATTTTCCGGCGACTGCATGATCGCGCTCACCGGCACCGCCAGTTGCAGATTTTCTGCTGCCATCTCGGTTTCTGTCAGGATTGTTCTAAGTAGCGCCGGGCAACCTGAATTACGGAAAATGCCTGACGGCAGATGCAGGCGAATTTTTAATTCCATTTGTTGTTGCATGCGTCTGTGCTGCAAACAGGCCTGGCGCAACAACCACTCTCCAACCGGCTGAATCAAGCCAGCCATTTCGGCCAAAAATAAAATATCCCGGCTGCTGATTTCCGCATAATCCGGATGTTGCCAGTGCAACATGGCTTCGACTGCGATCACTTTTTTCTGTGCCAGATCCAGCACCGGTTGCAAATACAGCTGCAGTTCATTTTTCTCCAGCGCAAAACGTACCGCATCCGCAACCTTGAAACGTTCAAGATCCTGAACCCTTACCCGCGCATTAAAAACTTTGGCGTTGCTTCCTGCTTCCTGGCGAGCGCTGCTCAGCGCCGTTCTCGCACACTGGGTCAAGCCAGCAATATCGTCGCTATCACCGGGATAAAGCGCCAGGCCGATCTTGACCGTCGTCTGCAACTGCTGCGCGCAAAAACTTACCGGCGCTGACAGACTGGTTTCAACCTTGCTGGTAATGATGTGTACGTCCGACTCGGCAGAGAGGTCGTTGAGGATGCAGGAAAATTCGTTTTCAGCATAAAACCCACTGCTGTCGCTAGCCCGCAGGATATTTTTCAAACGTTCAGAATATGCTAGCAGGATAGCATCAACGGCTTCCTCACCCGCTTGCGCAGCGACGGCTTCCAGACCATCGACATAGATAAACATCAAGGCCATCAATTGGGAATAGCGGCGTGCCCGTTTAATCTCATATTCCAGGCATTCGACAAACAGCACCTGCCCTGGCAGGCCGGTCAATTCATCCAGCCCCTCTTTTGTCCAGGCTTTGCTAATAACCGGGGCAACGGATCTTGGCTTGCCTGCTAAGCGTTTCAACCTGGCTCGCAAGACGACATGACGAATGGTCGTCAACAGGTTGCTGCTATCCACTTCCCGTTTGAACATGTAATCCTGCACGCCCTCATCCATCGCTTGGCGCAGCAGGTTCTGATCCAGTGTTTCGAGCAGAATAATAACCGGCAGATCACTCGCTTTGGCCTTGATCGCATGGAACAGTCCCAGATGCTGGATGTCATGGGATACGGCATCGATGAGGGCAACGTCAAACGACTGTTGCTTAATATTTTCGATTGCACCATGGAGGGTAGTTAGGGCGCAAATATCCATATTCCGCTGCGGATCCTGCAGCAGTTCCTGCAGTAATTTTAATTCAACCGGATTCTGCTCGACCAGAAGAATTCTGAGCCTGTCACCCGCTGGCATACATGCATTCCCCGTCATTTGTTTTTGCCCAAAATACAACTATATATCGTGTTGTATATGTCGGTAAAACAAGGCGAATCTTTAACCAAATTTTAACCCATCAGCCAACCGGAGATCTCGGTAAAACGGGCTCTGTGGGCAACCTATCCTCTCATAATAAGCATAGCAGCGCCTAGACTCCGTCTTTAGTCGCTGGAAAACTCAAAAGCATCGGAATAATAATGTTCTAGATCTAGCCCCTGGTCGACAAAAGAATCCCGTCCGGCATAAACCATGGCCGGCGGTCCTGAGGCGTAGATTTCGTACCCGCTTAAATCAGAAAAGTCCGTTATGATAGCGTCATGTACATGACCCTGCCGCCCCGACCAGCTATCATCCGCCAGCTCAGAAAGGACGGGGCGATAATCAATATGAGCATGCTCGTCCGCCCACTGCTGCGCCAATTCATGCATGTACAAATCCTCACGCTGACGTGCGCCCCAATAGAGGTACATCGGCCGGCTAATACCCGCAGCCAAAGCATGTTCAATAATGCCCTTAATCGGTGCAAAACCGGTTCCGCCCGCCATGAAAATAATCGGCCGAGTAGAATCCTCACGCAGAAAAAACTGGCCATAGGGTCCCTCGATGCGCATCATATCTTTGACCTTGAGCGACTCAAATACCTGGCCGGTAAAACGGCCTTTTTCCACATGCCGAATATGCAGCTCCAGATCCTTGTCTTCATGTGGCGCATTGGCCAGCGAGAAAGCGCGTTTGCGACCATCCTCGAGCAGAAAATCAATATACTGTCCGGCCATAAACTGCATGCGCTCAGCTTCCGGCAACTTGAGCATGACCAGCATCACATCATGATTCAAACGTCTGAGTTCACTGATCCGGCAAGGCAGGGTTTTAATCTGGATGTCACTGCTGCTTTCAACCTCATCAGACTCGATGATCAGATCGCTTTGTGCGTGAGCCTGACAGAAGACGGCCATGTTCTGCTCTTCGTCTTCTTCCGAAAGCGCAATTGGCGAACCACCTGGATAACTCACCTGGCCAGATTTAAGTTTGCCAAGACAGGCACCACAGGCTCCATCGCGGCAGCCATAAGGCAGATTCACACCCTGGCGCAAACCGGCGTCGAGGATCGATTCGCCTTCATCTACAGTAAAAATATGACCGCTTGGCTCAACTTTGACAGAATAACTCATAAAATAACTCAACTATTAAACAGAGGGAGCATTATTACTCAATGACCGCTCAAGTTAAAGACTTTACACGGGTTTTTATCCTCGGCTGTGGCGATATTGGTTGCCGTGTCGCCCAGCGCTGGCAGCAAAACAGGCTACCGGTTACCGGCCTGGTACGCTCACAGGCCAGCGCTGAACGTCTCCGCCAACAGGGCATTGAAGCGCTGCTATTGGATCTGGACCAATCGCCCATCGATGATTCCGTAGCCATGCAGGCAAGATTAGCCCTGCAACAGGCGCTAGTCTATTATTTTGCCCCACCGCCGAAAACTGGAGAACAGGATACGCGCATGCTGCATTTTCTCCAACTGCCTGACCAAGTTCAAAAACCGGCCGGAATCATCTACCTCAGTACCTCCGGCGTTTATGGCGATCAGGGCGGCCGCCTGATTGACGAAGACACCTCGCCCCAGCCTGTGGCGCTGCGGGCAAAGCGCCGCTATTTTGCCGAACAAGCCGTGCGCCAGTGGGGCGAACGACAGCGGGTTGCGGTTATCACGCTGCGCAGCGGTGGCATTTATGCGCCCGACC
>JAADGZ010000204.1 GCA_013152045.1 Gammaproteobacteria bacterium | reverse complement strand
CACCTCCTGCTGCACCACCGTTGTAGCCACCACCCGCGCTGCCATCATAGCCTCCGCCTGCTGCACCACCGTTGTAGCCACCACCCGCGCTGCCATCATCACCACCTGCGTTGCCGCTTCCTGCATTATCGTAACCACCAGCATCGTCATAACCACCAGCGGATTTATCGATTGGCTTGTCCTCCACCTTGTAAATCATGATAGTGACAGAGGAACCCAACATGCTGATACCGCCCGCTGAGGGGGTTTGCTTTACAACCATTCCGCTTCTGCCTGCATATTTTTTTACTGGCTGACGGATGTATTTAGTGTTCACATTGAGTCCGGCCCGTTGCAAAGTCTCCAGTGCGTATCGCTCAGACTGACCAAGCACGCCTGGCACACGGATCATACTGCTTGCGGCAGGGTTGTTACGTGGTTGCATTTCTCCACGATCCAGGGGCCCGGCCAAGACAACGGGGACCACGCAACAGACTGTCACGCCGACCAGCCATGTCATCAGTAGATTTAATTTAATCCTCTTATTGCACATTATTTCCTCCGTGTCTTATCAGATGAATTTCACGAATGTTCGATTGCCATTCCGGCCAGCCAGCAGCCAGCAAAGAAATAGAACGAATACGAACGGGGCTGGGGGTCAAACGCATCAGATCTTGCATGAACCAGAACCGCTCTCCCGCTGGAATGGGCTGCCCATCGGCTATTGATTTCTGACCCTTTGCTTCCAGGCTATAAAAACGGCTGATATAGGCATCTTTGCCACAATGGGATCCCCCTGCTGCATCGTCATAACACACCGAAATTGACAGCGGCGAAATAGTTTTCTTTTTTCCTGAACCCGGCTCGCTCTGTCTGACAATTTTCACCCGGGCCTGAAGCATCAACCTGGCTGCACCACGCACATTGACCTCCAGTTGTTGCCGCAATCCCGTGATGGATTCATCTTCATTGCCACGCAAGACAAGCCCATCAGCAGCGACCGAGAATATTTCCGTCTGTCGTTTTGATTTGCTGATATTCTGAATTAAAGACCAGTGCTGTATACCTTGCGTGAATGCTCCGTTGACGATCAGGTCGCCAGGGGCCTTCCAGGCGGGCACCGACGAGGCCGGATCGGGTTTGCCTGGCTTAATATTCGTCAGCACCACTGGCGCGCCGGGAACTTGCTCGGCAAGCATCAGATTTTTCGGTCCCTGCAGATAGGTCACACCATGCCCCATCTCATTGCGTGGCTCGATGGGTGGCCAGGCCAGGAACAGATCATGCGGGAAGCCCGCAGAGTAATCTGGAATAGGATTCACTGCCTCGACCACTATATAGAGCAAGGTTCCAGGACTATCGGGCGAAACAGAGAAGCGCCAACGCAACTCAACCTGATCGGAACGTCCCCTGAGTATCGGGCCTTGTAATAGATTAAAATGGCGAGCCTGGGAAGCCAACAACCAGCGATCAAATAACATCACCTTCACCCGTTTCCGCCAGTTGGCAGCATAACGAAAGCCAAGCGTATATTGTCTGCCTGGCAGTACGCGTGTCAGATAGACCGCATGAAAGCCATGGCCAAAATAAAATCCGCGATCTAAAAAAGAACGGCGATCAAACGGTAAAACTCGATGATGATATTCCGGCCCAGATGGCAACTCGACCACACGCATGATCTCGACCGGTTCACGAACATAGATGGGAGCCGAAGCCTGAGAGCTTGCGCTCGGTATGAGCCAACTGACAAGCATAAAACAAAGGCTAATCCAGCGCTGGAATGACACTCGAGTTTAACCTTTAGCTTCCGCCATAACGTTTCGCCAGTTCATATACTGCCTGTTCAATCAGGGCGCGCAAGGCTTTGTCAACGCCCTCCTTGCTATCACTCGAGACACTAACATCGGCGCCCTTCGTATCGATGCCCACCATGGAACTCAAAAATGAGCCGACTCCGGAAACGGACATGCCACTCTGCTCTACCTTTTTACTCACATTGATGGCATCAAGAACAGCACCGCTGCTGGCATCAAGGATACGAACATCCATTCCTATCTCAGCATTCTTGCCGCTGCTTTCCAGCCCCAATCCCCCTATGGTGCCCGCAAAACCTGAACTACTTGCATTTGAATTGGCCTCGGTAATGGAAGCGACAAAGATATAATTTGCACCCGTCATCCGCTTTTCAGAAACGCGTCCTGTGGTCCGGCCCTGCTGGTTTAACTGTTTTTCCCGATAGACGCTTTCATCCAAACGTTGACGTTCCATAACAAGAAAGCGGTGGGACTTTACCAGGGCGGTAATAAACATATCCGTGGCCGAGGCCGGAGATACTTCACGCACCGTGCTTTTTACCTGGTAAATAGTCACCTTGGGCTTTGCACCCGCTACTGGTTTTAGGTTCTCCAGCCGCTGCGAGGTGGCGGAATGATCCGAATGGGCATCACCAGCCATAGTATTAACCGGGAACAATATCAAGACAGACACAAGCATCCCGATCCATCTCATATTAATATGTTTAATCATCCTAATTCTCCCCATAGTTTATTTGATTTATTTTTTCTGACAGCGGAATGCGCTGATTCCATCCGATATACAACGATACCCCCTTGGCGCCAACCGTCGAACTGGTCCAAATCTCTGCTTGCGATTCTTCGGCGAACGATAGGTGCAGATCATGTAAGCACCATCAATTGAAGCATAACCAAGCTGCAAGCCGCTGCCACGATCATCCGCTTGCCAATGGGTAGGAAGCATGTCACCTTTAATTCCCAAAAATGCCTTGGGGCATTGAAATGAAAGATGGTCATTCTGTTGCCCTGCCGCCCCATTGCCGGGAGCCGCTGGCGTACCACGCCAAACAGGTTGTTCTGCCATGCCAGCAATAGGAAACAGCAAAACAACCCCCAGGATCAGATTCAAAAGAATCGTCTTGCACCATCGGTATATTCTTCTGCCGCTATCTTTCATGCTAACAAATCTAGCAATCACACCCGGAGCCATCAACCCCCGATCGGGGACCCCCTGATTTAGTCTTATCATTCTATTCTCCTGAAATCAGGCCAAGTCTGATCGCTTCAATCACAGCCTCAGCACGACGAGATACATTAAGTTTCTGGTAGATCACCTTGGTATAACTCGAAACCGTATTCGCGGTCAGGCCCATGAGATCCGCCACCTCCGGTCGGCTGTAACCTTTGGCAATTAACCTGAGCACTTCTTGTTCACGCCCAGTCAACTGCTGCGTTGCTGGCTTTTGTTCCACCTTCTGTTCGGCAAAGTAACGCAAAATACGCCGGGCCACTCCGGGAGAAATCGGTGGCTGACCATTAACGATATCCCTGAGCATCTCAATCTGGCTGTCTCTTGGCTGATCCTTGATCAGGTAACCGTTGGCCCCCGCACGCAGAGCGGAAAAGACATGATGGTCATCATCAAAGATCGTTGACATCACGATGTAGGTCTCCGGCTGCTGCAAAACCAGCTCATCAACCAGCTCCAGACCATTTCCATCGGGCAGATTGATGTCTACAAGGGCCAGCGAAAAATGTTTACTGGCACACTTTTCACGGGCTTCCCTGAGCGTAATCGCACTCTCTGGAACAGCATCAGGGAAGGCGCTGAAAATATTTTTCATCCACCACTCCCGCGTTTCGTTATGGTCTTCAACAATTAAAATAGACTGCATAATCGGCTATCCCCCTCCGCTGGGTTCATCAAGAGGCACAAGAAATGTAACGATAAAAAAATCCTTTTTGATTTTATAATCAAATTTGCCGCCAAGCTCCTGAATCCTTGACTGCATATTATGTAGACCCTTGCCCGTTTGTAATTTATCAGGGATCTGTTTGCCCGCATTATTCTGAATCTCCAAACGAAAATAACTATCTTGGATATCCATCAAAACAGAAATTCTGGATGTTCCCGTATGTTTAAGCGCATTGGTCAACGATTCCTTAAAGGCCAGATTTATGTTGTAATACTGTCGATTGGTAAACAAGCCTTGTTGTAGATCATCTTTGACAGGCCAATACAATTCTAAGCCGGCTGACTCACATCGCTCCCTGGCCAGGATGCGCCAACGAGAGAATGCCATTTCGTAATCCACCGGCTCCTTTTCATCCATACTGTAGATAACTTCACGAAGCGCAGAAAGCGCAGAGCTGGCCAGCTTGGCTTCTTTCTCACTTGTCGACTGATGCACCAGCGTCAATAATTGTCCGCCAACCTCGTCATGCAGATCACGCATGATGCGCTGGCGTTCCTCATTCATGCCGCGTGTATATGAATACAGTTGTTCCTCGGTCCGGCGTACAATCTCCATAAGCGAACGAACAATTTTGACATCATCCGGCAGAAACAGGCGTCGGCCGTTCTCAGCATAACAAAGCTCAAAGGCAGCCTGACCACGCATGGAGGGCACCAGCATTTTCCCACCATAATCCTGTAAGCGTACCTCATCCAATGCCGGCACCCGCGATAAATGCATGGGGTGAAAAGTCTCTTGCAAAACATCTCCCCACCACTTTTCTGAATCATCCGCTTCGCGTCGTACCATGCTTAGAACCAGAGCCGGTAGAAATTGTCCAATATCACGGTTTGAATTGGCGAACAGGCGTCGCCAGACCCATTGCCGGATCGGGAAATAACACCAGCCTGTGAACAGGATAGCCAGCGGCAGAGTGTAGGAACCCACCTGCGGCAATAGCAATCCGATGATCGCATCCATGGAGATAACGGCAAGGCCAGCGACAAACCACAGCCAGATATTCAACCACCAGCGCTCTATATCAAACAACCGATAACGGATCACACCCAATACAAAACCGATATACATGATCAACGCCGCCACAAAACTCCACACTATCGGCAACAGGGGGCGATGTAGAAACATTCCCGGAATGAAGTACAGGATCATGATAACGGTAATACTGACAAACACAGACACCAGGACCCATTTCAAAGCGGCGTGGTCAACCGGTTTGTTACGTGACTGAAGCCATTGTGTGACCCCAAAGCCAATGGCCAGCAGGAACAGGATGACAACCGGAAAATAATAGCTGTGGACAGGCAGTTCCAGCCATTGTCCCTGCTCGTTCAGCCAGACAAGCAATACGAAAATTGCCAGAATACGCGCCATTGGCCAGGCCTTCAGCGGATGCGGGTAGCACCAGAGCAGACCAAGTCCACCTGCAGCATAGGTAAATATACCGAGGTGATTTAAGGCCGTAAAAAAATGAAATTGATTCGGATTGATAGCCAGTTCACGGGAGGTGTAGACCGCGGCACTGGATGCGGCAATAGCAAAACCGACGCCGGAAATAAGTAGCAGCCTTGCCGGTAAAGAATCCATGCGCACGGAGTAGATCCCCGCACCCACCATCAAGGCTAGAAGTGCAACCAGGTTAAGAGCGAAATAGCTGAATGAAAGGCTGGATAGAGGACGCATCCCCGCAGGCTGAACCCTGACCTGGCGTCCATCGTCAAGTTGTATATGAACAATAGGCGCCCGCATCGCCTGGTATAGAGCCTGCTCACGACTTAGCAGTCGGTGCCACTCTGAAAATGAAGACAACATATCGGGATCCTCGATCAGAAGTTCCTTATCAAGTGACATCCATGAGGATCTTAGACCTCGGATTGACTGCAAAATGTCACCCGCAGCGATAATGGTTGCCGATGGACCATCCGGATCAACATTGGCAACCATTAACCCCTTTACATCGCTTTCAATAAAAGAAAGCCCCAACCAGGGTTGATGAATAGTATAAAAAAATGAAACCCCACTCAGAAGCGCGCCAAACAAACCGGCAAGAATCAATAAATTGATCGGCGAACGACCATAGCCAAGCAACGAACCTAATCGCTTGCCCTGATCTCCTTGCGCGGATTTAGCCATGCCTCAAAAAAAAACTGAGATGCTTACATTCTTGGCCATCAACAACCCCGTTCGACTCTGCATTAAATCTCCTTTTACCATCCAGCCCTTAAATTAAGTGTTCTGAATTCCTGTCTACTACCAAGCTTTACGTTCGTGGTGAGCCCTTCGGCTTTGCTCAGGAGAGCCTTGGTTTCTGGTTCCCACGCTCCCGCGTGGGCACAAACCCCGTGCCCACCCTACCGCTGTTTCCATCATCGCTAACATACGTTTACCTTCAGCGTATTGGTTTGTTATCGAAAATAATGCTCCTGGTTGTCACTTTCCCTTCCTTGACTTCAATTTCTAATGTCTTTAAGCGACGACTTTTTTTCTCTCTGACGACCAGCTTGTATTTTCCCGCAAGCAGGGATCTGTCCAGCGGCAGACTCGCCTGCAATACAACAAAATCAGTTCGATTCACTCGCTTAAGCTCTAATGTTGCGCTTAGCGGTTTTCCATCCTGGTTCTGTGCTTTCACAAGCAGCCGTCCCATCCCAAAAGCATAAACTTTTTCCAGCGTTTGTCCTGCTTGAACGGTGACTAATTCTATTTGTCTTGGAAATGCACGATCACGATGATAAAAACGATCCGCTGACAACACCTGTAAGCGGTATTTTCCTGCTGGTAAATACAGTAAAATCGGCTTGAACGAGGTCTTATAGGCATTGCCTTTCGAATAGTTCGGACTGCTTGTTGTCCTCTTCTTCTCACGCCCCTGCTCATCCACAGGAACCGCCCTAACCTCGGTACCAACAATCTGTCCAGCTATTGTTACAGTTACCCGTATCGCACTGTCGTTGACTTTGACCTTGGCGCCCGGGTTCGTCAATTCATCCACACCGGGTACACAAGAGGTCTCTTCGCCTCTTCTGCCGCTAAATAAGGGTTCTGAAGCCGCAGCACCCATCCCGGATTTGCGGCGCTTGAAGTATTCATCCTTGCAAACCTTGGGACAGCGTTTTGATTCATGCCAACACAGATCATATACCTGCCCGACATTACTCTTATTCATCCCCTGGGATTCCCAACATTGTTCCAGTTCGTGCGAACACTCCGCCTGTACTTTAATCGGTGCGGAGGATGGAGACAGCAGGTCCATCGCACTACCAAACAAGCCGTTCAGCATATCGCCGGGTGACAGGCGGGTGGGTGGCTCAGCCTGAGCAGATGAAATTCCAGCCAAAATAATAAGCATACCCGTCAAGAACAGCGTGCGCCATGATGTCCATCCCGATCCCCTTCGTTTCATCCTTTTCCCCTACGCCTTTATGAAATTCCGGTGAAATTAACGCACCGGGCCAATGTGTGTCCCCAGCCATAACACAAAAATGATTATCAGCAAGGTACAGGCAACCACTAGCCAGAACAAAATCCGGTAAACCGTCAGCAGGCGTGAAAGTTTTGCATGCGCACGAATAGCAGCCTCATGCCTGCGCCCGTAGCGCAACGTAACAAACGCCATGACAGGCATAGCAATCGTAAATACCTGCCCGCTGAACATGCTTAGCCATGAGAAGACGTTCATATCTTCTGTGTTCTGAATACCGCCCATCAATCCTTCTGTAACCAGTCTCAGTAATAATCCGCCAACCAATATGCCGCCGAGTATCCCCAGCCGAACAAGAAAGCCCTTTTGTGCAAAGTTCAACCCAGACATGACGCTCCTCTCCGATCTAAATAGCTGTTCCAAATACCAGTACAGTTATTGATATTTACGTTCGTGGTGAGCCCTTCGACAAGCTCAGGACGAACGAGCTTTCCAACCCTGAAAATAGCAGCCGTCTTAAAGACTTTAAATCAATCGAGTCTGACCTGAGCATATTGATCTAAAAACGTCCTGTGACAACAGACTTCGAGCGCTTTGGATCGGCTACACCTGTCTGATTAATAAACTTCCCCCGGTAGTACAACGAACAATTCCACCGGTCACCTTTCTGGAATGTCATCCGCCTTCCTGCACGGACGCTCACAGTCACTTTCCGTTGATTTCTTACCGGAGTGGAAGCGCCTGTACCCAACACCGTCGCGGCTCTCCCCGGAAGACCCAGTGCACCCGGCAGACCTCCCCGAAAAATTTTACAGCGCACCTGGGTAGAGGCACCCAGAGTCTTTGGTTTAATCTTTACCGGCACGGTAAACGTCACCTGGGTCGCGCTGGCCATGGCTTCAGACTGCGCGAGAAATATCATCAATCCCGCCATCACCAGCATCTTTATCATGTTTGCTTTCATTGTTTTCTCCTTTATCTCTTCATTGATATCAGATCTTGCCGCCTGTCCTTTCGGCAGCTCACATCAATGCCGCCTGCCTACCAAAATCAGCGGCCCTGTTCTGAGCGTATCCGGCACCTGTGGCTTGCCGACCAGCACCAAGGCACCGGTTCGCACGCTGTCCGGCACAGCTTGTGGCGTTGATTTAGCGACAAATACCAGCGGCCCCGTCTTGACCATATCCGGTACCTGCAGCTTGCCGACCAGCACTAGTGGCCTCGTTCTGATGGTATCCGGCACCTGCGGCTTAGCGACCAGCACCAACTGAGCGGTTCGCACCCTATCCGGCACCAGGCTGAGCGTATCTGGAACAGATCGGCCCACATCTACGACCACTCGCGGTGCACGCTGAGCATAGTCATTACACTGCTGCAATTGTGCGCTGGTTAAACGCAAGGCACGGCGGTTTCCACTATCGTAGCCGGTAAATGAAACCACCGGTCCCTGACTAGACACCAACGCCTGACAGGCCGGTACGCCGAAGCCACGAGACAGATAGATAGCTTCGCAACGAGTCCCGCTACAACGCCAACGATCCGCATTTGCGGTTTGTATCGCGCCCTGGGTTTTGGCTGCACGTTGCAAATTAGCCCGATAG
>JAADGZ010000248.1 GCA_013152045.1 Gammaproteobacteria bacterium | reverse complement strand
TAACACACCTGCCGCCATATCCCAGATTTTTAGATCCAGCTCCCAGAATCCGTCCAGCCGTCCGGCGGCTACATAGGCCAGATCGAGAGCGGCGGAGCCTGCGCGGCGAATGCCCGCACTGCCGGGAATCAGAGCTTTCATCATTTCAAAATAGGCGTCGGACATTTCGCCCATTTGCGAGGCTTTGAAGGGGATGCCGGTGCCGAGCAGGGCGCCGCGTAGATCCTTGCGCTTGCTGACCCGTAGACGTCGACCATTGACCTGGGCGCCTTCGCCCCGGCTGGCACTGAACAGTTCCTGGCGCATGGGATCATAAACCACGGCCTGGCTTAGCCGGCCCTTGTGGCGCAGAGCAATGGAGACCGAAAACTGAGGGAAACCGTAAAGAAAATTGGTGGTGCCGTCCAGTGGATCGATGATCCACTGATATTCCTCATTACCATCGCTGCGCCCGCTTTCTTCGGCCAGAAAGGAGTGATCCGGGTAGGCTTTGCGGATGATCTGGATGATTTCCTGTTCCGCCATTTGATCTACTTCGCTGACAAAATCGTTTTGTGATTTTTCAGTAATGGTCAGGTGATCGATCTGATCCGCATGACGGGCAATGACATCGCCAGCTTTGCGGGCGGCGCGGATGGCAATATTGAGCATAGGATGCACGGGGTAGTCCTCTTTCTATTCGGCTGTTCTGTTTGGTGTTTCAGTTCAGCCTGATGTCGGTTTCGTGTACACTTCGTCAGCGCCCGGTTTGCGGCTAAACATTTTGTTTGTCCGCAGCAGGGCACAAAGACAGGAAATTATCTTAAAGAGCGTTTACTGTGAATATCACAGGGGCGCGTATTCTAACAGGAGCCGCGGCTTTTGGTCAGCAAAATCCTGAGCAGGTAGAAATAGTTTATATATGGCAGGCGAGGTGGATCTTTCCCAGGTGCGGGTAGTACTGATGTATACCAGTCATCCCGGCAATATAGGCGCGGTAGCGCGGGCGATGAAGAATATGGGTCTGAGCCAGCTCTATCTGGTTAAGCCGGATTTATTCCCTCATTCTATGGCGACCTCGCGTGCCTCGGGTGCGGATGATCTGCTGGCCTCGGCTATCGTAGTGGAGACGCTGGATGAGGCCTTGGCTGATTGTTGTTTTGTGGTAGGCGCCAGCGCCCGCCTGCGGTCGATTTCCTGGCCTGTGCATAATCCGCGTGAATCTGCCGAGCGTATGCTGGAAGCCGCCGAAGAGGGGCCCGTAGCGCTAGTAATGGGGCGGGAACAGTCCGGTTTGAGCAATGCCGAACTGGAACGTTGCAACTATCTGGTGAACATTCCGGCCAATCCGGAATATTCATCCCTGAACCTGGCGGCTGCCACCCAGGTGTTGGCTTACGAACTGCGTATGGCAGCTCTGGCGCGGCTTGAAATTAAAAAAATCGCCAATAAAAAGGATTACCGGCTGGCCACAGCGGCGGAAGTGGAAGGCCTGTATGAACATTTTGAAGTCGCCCTGACCGATATAAAATTCCTCAATCCGGCCAGTCCGCGTAAACTGATGCGTCGCTTGCGGCGCCTGTTTAATCGCACGCAGCTGGATGAAATGGAAGTCAATATCCTGCGTGGAATCCTGTCTGCAGCACAGGGGCAGAAGTATCACTACGAGAATGAAGATAAATCATGAACCGGCTGCTTGAGCAGAGCCGGATATAGACCATAGCCGAATTATGTTTAGTCGAATAAAAGAAGACATCCAGTGCGTGTTTGGCCGTGATCCGGCCGCGCGTAACCGCTTTGAGGTATTGACCGCCTATCCGGGCGTGCATGCAGTGATTATGCATCGCTTTACCCATTATCTATGGAACAGAGAGCTGAAATGGCTGGCGCGGATATTATCGCATCTTGCCCGTTGGATGACGGGGATTGAAATCCATCCTGGGGCCACCATTGGTCGACGCTTTTTTATCGATCACGGCATGGGTGTGGTGATTGGTGAAACCGCCGAGATTGGTGACGACTGTACCCTTTATCACGGTGTCACCCTCGGTGGCACCAGTTGGGATAAGGGCAAACGTCATCCTACTCTCGGTAACGATGTGGTGGTGGGCGCAGGTGCCAAGGTTCTGGGACCGATTAAACTTGGCATGGGTGCGCGTGTGGGGTCTAATGCTGTGGTGGTAAAAGATGTGCCGGATGGTGCCACCGTGGTGGGTATTCCGGGACGTATTGTGATGCCCAAATCAGATCGTAGTAGCAAGGAAGACAAACGTCATGCGTTTGCGAAGAAAATAGGTTTTGACGCCTACGGCACCCGTGATGACATGCCGGATCCGGTCGCGAATGCCATTGACTGTATGCTGGATCATATTCATGCCATGGACGGGCAGATGCAAAAAATGTGTAAGCGTCTGAAATGCATGGATATGGCTCCAGAAGATCTGGAACTGCCGGATTTGGGCGCTTGCGAGATCAACCCGCCCTCAGCGAAAGACGCATCAGACAGTAAGGATTAAAGCCAAACGGCTGTGCCTGAGGAGTAAAACGGCTTGGTGAATAAATACGCGAAAATACTTGACCAAAACACTCGGCTTTGTTATCTTTTATGTTGAGCCGAGTACTTAAGAGTTTACTAATTTATATAGGAAAATACAATGAGGCTGACAACTAAAGGTCGATACGCGGTAACTGCTATGCTTGATTTGGCGCTTCATTACAAAGAAGGCCCCATCACGCTATCAGATATTTCTCAACGCCAGGGGATTTCCCTGTCCTACCTCGAGCAGTTGTTTTCTCGTTTGCGCAAGCAAGGTCTGGTAGACAGCACTCGTGGACCCGGTGGTGGCTATCGACTTAGTCGTGACGCCCACGATATTCCAGTTGCTGATGTGATTACTGCAGTAGATGAGAAAGTCGAGACTACGCGCTGTGGTGGTCTGAATAACTGCCAGGATGATCATCAATGCCTGACGCATGAACTGTGGACTGATCTTAGTCGCCAGATTCATGATTTTCTGATGGGCATTAGCCTTGGGCAGCTGGTCGAAAATCAAGGCGTGCAGGAAGTCGCTGCTCGTCAGGGACAGAAACATGAGCAGATTAGCAATGGCGCAAGCACCGAAACAAGCATAAAAATTCCCGTTTCAACCAGCGTCTAAGTCGTGACAGTAGATACCTCGATCAGGATTGATCGAGGGTAGTTCACCATGGCAGGGAATAGCCTTAATCTTGTTCTTTATAGAGAATGCCTGGATGAAAACACCGATTTATTTTGATTATTCCGCCACCACCCCGGTGGACCCGCGTGTGGCGGAAAAAATGTGCAGTTGTCTGACCGCTGATGGTACGTTTGGAAACCCTGCTTCCCGCTCGCACCAGTTTGGTTGGGAGGCGGATGCCGCTGTTGAACAGGCGCGCAAAGATGTTGCTGCCCTGGTCAATGCCGATCCACGGGAAATCGTCTGGACTTCTGGCGCTACCGAGTCTGACAATCTTGCGATCAAGGGCGCGGCGCATTTCTATCAGAAAAAAGGCAAACATATCATCACCAGCAAGACTGAGCACAAGGCGGTGCTTGACAGTTGCCGACAGCTGGAACGTGAAGGTTTTGAAGTCACTTATATGGCACCGGAGCCCAACGGTCTAATCGATCTGGATAAGCTTAAGAGCCATTTTCGTGAGGACACGATTCTTGTCTCGATCATGCATGTAAACAATGAAATAGGCGTAATTCAGGACATCAAGGCGATTGGTGAACTGACCCGCGAGCATAAGATTATTTTTCATGTGGATGCCGCGCAAAGCGCCGGTAAGGCACCGATTGACCTGCAGGATATGAAGGTTGATCTCATGTCTTTTTCCGCGCACAAGATCTATGGTCCCAAGGGTATTGGTGCTCTGTATGTGCGGCGCAAACCGCGTATTCGTCTGGAAGCACAGATGCATGGTGGCGGTCATGAACGTGGTATGCGTTCCGGTACTCTGGCGACCCACCAGATCGTCGGCATGGGCGAAGCTTTTCGTTTGGCGGGCGAAGAAATGGCGGCAGACAACGAACGCGTACGCATGTTGCGTGATCGCCTGCTGGCGGGTATCAAGGATATCGAGGAAGTCTATATTAATGGTGACATGGAACAGCGCGTTCCGCATAACCTCAATATCAGTTTTAATTTTGTCGAGGGTGAATCCCTGATCATGGCGCTCAAAGATCTGGCGGTATCATCTGGTTCGGCCTGTACCTCGGCCAGCCTGGAACCCTCTTATGTATTACGTGCCTTGGGACGCAACGACGAGTTGGCACACAGTTCTTTGCGTTTTTCCATGGGCCGTTTTACTACGCAAGAAGAAATTGATTTTGCGATTGAACAAATCAGGGCCAACATCGACAAGCTGCGAGAGCTGTCGCCGTTATGGGAAATGTTCAAGGATGGTATTGATCTGAATTCAATCGAGTGGGCTGCACATTAAGTTTAGGTGACCCACGGTTTCTGGAATTTTTCAACAAGGTAAATAAACATGGCTTACAGTGATAAAGTGATTGACCATTATGAAAACCCCCGCAATGTTGGCAATATGGACAAGGAAGACAGCCAGGTGGGTACCGGTATGGTTGGCGCGCCAGCCTGTGGCGATGTGATGCGCTTACAGATCAAAGTTAATGAGCAGGGCGTGATTGAAGATGCCAAGTTCAAAACCTACGGTTGTGGTTCAGCGATTGCTTCTAGCTCCCTGTTGACCGAATGGGTCAAAGGCAAGTCCCTGGATGAAGCGGCGCAGATCAAAAATACAGAAATAGCGGAGGAACTGGAGCTACCCCCCGTCAAAATTCACTGTTCCGTATTGGCGGAAGATGCAATTAAAGCCGCAATTGACGATTACAAGGGCAAACAGAGTTAAGAGGTCGTTGAATATGGGGATTACGATGACGGATAGCGCTGCCGAACGAGTGCAGAGTTTTCTTGCCAGTCGTGGCAGTGGCGTGGGTTTACGTCTTGGAGTAAAAACATCGGGTTGTTCCGGCATGGCCTATGTGCTGGAATTTGTCGATGAGATTGACGAGCAGGATCAGGTGTTTGAATCTCACGGTGTAAAAATTATCGTTGATCCCAAAAGCCTGTTGTATATTGACGGCACCGAGCTGGATTATGGTAAGGAAGGCCTAAACGAAGGTTTCAAGTTCAATAATCCCAATGTAAAAGATCAGTGTGGTTGCGGTGAAAGTTTTACTATCTAATGGTCAGAATGAAGCATGAGTGACATTCTGAGGCAGAATTACTTTTCCCTGTTTGATTTACCGGTTTCATTTGCAATTGATCTGGATGAATTGCAAAGTCGCTATCGGCAATTGCAACGGCTCCTGCATCCAGATCGTTATGCTAGCGCCAGCGAACAGGAACGACGCATCTCGGTGCAACAAACGGCCCACCTGAATGAAGCCTTTCACAACCTGCAGGATCTTCCACGGCGTGCCCGCTATCTGCTGGAATTAAAAGGCATTGGCTTCGACGATGACAAGGATACCCATTTTGACGGCGCCTTTCTGATGCAACAGATGGAATTGCGTGAAGAGCTAGAAGCGATTGCGCAGGCCAAGGATCCGCTGGAAAAAATTACGCAGTTTCTGTCTGAACTTGAACAATATCGACAGACGATGTACGCAGAACTGGAATCATTATTCGCCGATGAAACTTCGGAAAATTTGCAGACGGCAAAACAGACCGTACAGAAGATCCGTTTTCTGAATCGCCTGCAACAGGAAGCCGAAGAACAGGAAGAAGATCTGCTAGCCGACGTTTGAATAATGGTTTTGTTTCAACGCAAAGACGCAAAGGACGTAGAGTTCTAAAAATTTTTGCACCGTGAGAACCTCGCTTCTACGTCTTTGTTGTGGGCTAGAAAAAACGGTAGGTTGGGCTGAATGAAATGAAGCCCAACAATAACAGGAAGCAGATCTGCTGGCTGGTGTTTGAATAGCGGTTTTGTTTTAATGCAAAGACGCAAGAGCGCAATGGACCTAGAGTTCTAAAAAGTCTTTGCGTACTTGGCGCCTTAGCGTCTTTGCGTTTGATTTTTAATGTGTTAAATCTGAAATACGGAAGTCATACATGGCCCTTTTACAAATCAGCGAACCCGGACAAACCACCGCGCCCCATCAACATCGGCTGGCGGCGGGTATCGATCTGGGCACCACCAATTCCCTGGTTGCTACGGTACGCAGCGGTCAGGCGGAAACCCTGGCGGATAGTGATGGGCGTCACCTGCTGCCCTCGGTAGTGCATTATGAAAAAGAGGGCTTGAGCGTAGGTGATGAGGCGAAGCAATTTGCCGCGCGTGATCCTCTAAATACAATTGCCTCGGTGAAACGTTTCATGGGCCGGGGTCTGGAAGACATTCGTCATCTGGGTGATCGACTACCCTATGAATTCGTCAACACCGATTCCGCCGTGCCCCGTATTCGCACTGTTGCCGGTGATAAAAGCCCGCTTGAAATCTCCAGTGATATCTTGCGCGCGCTGAAACAACGCGCCGAAGAATCCCTTGATGGTGAGTTGACCGGGGTGGTGATTACCGTACCGGCCTATTTTGATGACGCTCAGCGACAGGCTACTCGCGATGCCGGCAAACTGGCAGGACTGAATGTGTTGCGCCTGCTTAACGAACCCACTGCGGCGGCAGTTGCCTATGGTCTGGACAAAGGCGGCGAAGGTGTCATTGCTGTTTATGATCTGGGCGGAGGCACGTTTGATATTTCCATTTTACGCCTGCACAAGGGCGTGTTTGAAGTGTTGGCCACCGGTGGTGACAGTGCCCTGGGCGGCGACGATTTCGATCGCCTGCTGGCACAGTGGATCATGAGCCAGGCCGGGATTGGCGATGATGCCGATCATGCCCAGTTGCGTCGACTGATGCGCGATGCCTGTATTGCGAAAGAAAGCCTGACGCATGCCGAGCAGGCTGAACTGAATATCGAGCTTGAAAACGGCGAACACTGGCAGGGAATGATTACCCGTGATCAGTTCAATGGACTGGTTGCGCCCCTGGTACAGAAATCCATTCTGCCCTGCCGCCGCGCTCTGCGCGATGCGGGTGTTGATGCTGAACAGATACAGGCCGTAGTCATGGTCGGCGGCTCCACCCGGGTACCCCTGGTGCGTGAAAAAGTGACCGAATTTTTTAAGCGCGAACCGCTGACCGATATTGATCCTGACACGGTGGTAGCCATTGGTGCCGCGATTCAGGCCGATATTCTGGCGGGCAACAAGCCGGACAGCGATATGTTGCTGCTGGATGTGATTCCCCTATCGCTGGGTTTGGAGACGATGGGCGGCCTGGTAGAAAAAGTAATTCCTCGCAATACGACTATTCCCGTAGCGCGGGCGCAGGATTTTACCACCTTCAAGGATGGTCAGACAGCGATGTCGATCCATGTGCTGCAGGGCGAGCGGGAACTGGTCAGCGACTGCCGTTCACTGGGGCGTTTTAGCCTGCATGGCATTCCGCCTATGGTCGCGGGTGCTGCGCGGATTCGGGTAACCTTTCAAGTCGATGCCGATGGTCTATTGTCGGTTAGTGCAAAAGAGCAAACCACGGGTGTGGAAAGCGGGATTGAAGTCAAACCTTCCTACGGCCTGACCGATAGCGAAATCGAAACCATGCTGCGTGAGTCAATGGATCATGCTGCAGACGATGTTGTTGCACGTAAATTACGTGAACAGCAGGTGGAAGCCGAACGCGTGCTGGAAGCACTGGCGGCAGCCTTGGCGCAGGATGGTGCGTTACTGGATGAAGCTGAACGCGCAACCATTGATGCGGCAGCTAGAGATCTGCAATCTGCTCTCACGGGTAAGGATACGGCGGCCATCAAACAGGCGATGAGTGAACTGGATCGCGCCTCGGCTGAGTTTGTCGCTCGGCGTATGAATGGCAGTATCCAAAAAGCCTTGTCCGGCCACAAAGTGGAAGAGTTCGACTAATTAATCTAATTTCCCTCTGTTTGCTGTGACAACGGTAGGATGGGTAGAACGAAACCCGTCTGTATGTGCGTTTGTTGGGTTTCGCTCGCTCTACCCAACCTACAATTTAATTCCCTGTAGTTTACTGCGGGGGTGTTTATTAGGTGAAGTTTTAGCAAAACTGAAAATTATGACCAAATTAATATTTTTACCGCATGAAGAAATCTGTCCCGAAGGTGCCGTGCTCGAGGTGGAACCGGGCGTAACCATTTGTGATGCCGCCCTGCAAAACGGCATTGAGATCGAGCATGCCTGCGAAAAGTCTTGTGCCTGTACTACCTGCCATGTTTATGTGCGCGAAGGTTTTGATTCACTGCATGAGTCCACGGAAGAAGAAGACGATCTGCTGGACAAGGCCTGGGGACTGGAGCCGGATTCACGTTTGAGTTGTCAGGCGGTGGTGGGCGAGAATGAACTGATTATTGAAATTCCCAAATACACCATTAACATGGTTTCAGAGAACCATTAGTCTGGAGATTGACAATGTCATTGAAATGGGTCGACTCGCAGGATATTGCCATCGAACTGGACGAACAACATCCGGATATTGACCCCCGCTATGTGCGTTTCACCGATCTGCACAGCTGGATCTGTGAACTGCAAGAGTTTGACGATGATCCTCAGAAGTCCAATGAAGGTATTCTCGAAGCTATCCAGATGGCCTGGATTGACGAAAAAGACTAAATTAAGTATTCCAAATACCAGTACGCTTTTGGAAAGCGCGTTCGTCCTGAGCTTGTCGAAGGACCGGTGGATTAAGTGCTCTATTCACAGTATTTCCACATGAACGGGGAAATGAACAAATGATCGGGTATTTGGAACCGCTATTTTAGCTAAATAAAATCCAGTAAGAAACATTCGACAAACCGCCTTTATCCCTGCTAGCATCAGGTGTATTTGGGGCGCAGCAAGTAACGCTCCTTACTGGATATTCATGGAGCTATTATTATGAGATTTAGTC
>JAADGZ010000142.1 GCA_013152045.1 Gammaproteobacteria bacterium | reverse complement strand
TACATCTTCTGCCATAAACCGGTACACCGGCAAGATCTGCATCAGATCGGCCTGAAAACGCACCCGCTTTTCAGCCATCTCAAAGGGGATTTTGTATTGCAGCAAAAACAGATCGATATCTTCCACTGTCGCAGCAATCACATGCAGCGTTACCACGGAGTGTTCATCGGCCGTACCACGCAGGACGCTACCCACCAGCCGAGGATTAAAATCCCGAAAAAACTGCATAGCCTGCAATGCTGCCTTGCGCAGGCGACGCAACACAGCTGGCTGTACATCGGCACGAAAAATCCGTTGGTACTCCTGTAACGCAGATTCAATTTCGCTATTGCTGGGCATGTTGCGCGTATCCGCCGCGCCCAGATGCAGAGCCGCCTTGCGCTTGGCAGAATAATAATCGCGACTTCCATTTTGCAACAGAATCTGCGCCGCCTCCTGGGCCAGACGCAGACGCATTTGCTGGGCCTTGATGTTCCGGTTGCTCATAATCCAGTGTCACTAAAAAAGCTGCTCGGTAATATTCGAACCACCCTGCGCGGGGCTATTCGCGGACGGCTCATCCGTCTGCCGCTGGGGCACATTTTTACTACGAAAATATTCAAATATAGCATCGGCCTGATTGGCATCGGCCAATTCACCGGTATTCGGATCGATGCGCACGGAAACAATCCCCTGCGGCTGCTCCAGTGGCGTTTCCGGGCGTCCCTGCAGGGCAGTGCGCATATAGCTGATCCACATGGGTAAAGCGGCACGCGCACCGGTTTCATGAGAACCCAGCGGCTGTGGCGTATCGAACCCCACCCAGGCAATGGTCGCCACATCGCCGTTAAAACCGGTAAACCAGGCGTCACGTTGATCATTGGTGGTGCCGGTTTTGCCGCCCAGATCCTTGCGCTTGAGCACCAGCGCCCGACGCCCAGTGCCTTTGCGAATCACGTCACGCAACATCGTGTTGATTAAAAAAGCCGTCTGCGGACTCAGAACGCGCTTCGCCAGACGCGGCAACGCAGGCCCCTGGCGGATCTGCGCCCATTCCCGCTCATCCAACTCGGCATAGCGCGGCGGCAATACCCAAGGTCCGTCCTCGATACTCTCATTGCTTTTTGCTGCAAGTCCTGCCGTTTTCGAGATCGTTTTTTGGCTCGCCTTTTTGGCTGCCTTCGCTTTTGTTTGAGCTTCGGCCACGGCTTCACACTTTGGACATACCTGCAGGGGCTTCGTCATCTCAATAATGTGGTCATTCATACGAATGTAATCAATAAAATAAGGCTTTATTTTATAACCACCGTTGGCAAATACTGCATAGGCCGTTGCCAGCTGATAAGGCGCAACCGCGCCACTACCCAGTGCCAGCGACAGATCGCGCGGCAAGTTCTTTGGCTTGAAGCCAAAACGCGCCACATAACGCACGGTATAACCAATGCCAATTCTGCGTAGTAAACGAATCGAAACCAGGTTACGTGACTTGATCAGCGCCACCCGCAGGCGGGTTGGGCCATAGAAGTGGCCGCTATAGTTTTCCGGCCGCCAGGTATCTTCCAGGCCAGGGGCATCGAAGACCACCGGCGCATCATTGATAATACTGGCTGCCGTATAACCCTTGTCCAGCGCGGCAGTATAAACAAACGGCTTGAAACTGGATCCCGGTTGGCGTTGCGCCTGGATAACCCGGTTAAATTTGCTCTGATAATAATCAAAACCACCTACCAACACCTCGGTAGCGCCATCTTGGGGTCGCAATGAAACTAGCGCACCAGCCACCTTGGGAACCTCGGCCAACCAGTGACAGCCCGTTTTGGCCGCTACCACATAAACCACGTCTCCGGCTTTCAACACATCGGCCGCATGTTTGAGTTTCGGCCCCAGATGATTTTCATCAATCCGGCGACGCGCCCACTTAATCTGCTCCCAACCCAGGTAGACTATCTGTCCATCCCGGCTAAATGCGTAAGCAGAATGATCCCCAACGCTGATGATCAGCGCAGCTCGCAAATGCCCCACCGACTTCAGCGGCTGCAACACAGCCGCCCAGGCTGCCATCTCATCCGGCCCGCCATCAAGATTGAGAAGATCCACATGCTTTATAATGCCGCGATAGCCATGACGCCGGTCATACGCCAACAAGTCATCCCGTAATGCCCGATTGGCGGCTTTTTGCAAGCGTGCATCAATCGTAGTGTGGACCTCGAAGCCATGCGTATAGGCAGCCTCACCATAACGCTTCAACATCTCATTACGCACCATTTCGGCCACATAGGGAGCTTCCACGCCAATATTCAGTCCATATACGCCCGCATGTACCGGAACCTGTTTACTCCGGGTATAGTCCGCCTTATTGATATAGCCCAGGGCCAGCATGCGACCGAGCACATAATCCCGGCGAATACGAGCGCGCTCAGGCGCCACCACTGGATTGTAACGGGAAGGTGCCTTGGGCAAACCCGCAATCATGGCAATTTCAGGCAAATCAAGTTGCGCTAGCGGCTTACCATAATAGACCTGGGCGGCAGCTGCGAATCCGTACGCGCGCTTGCCTAAATAAATTTTGTTCAGATACAGGGTGAGGATCTCCTCCTTGCTCAATTCACCCTCGATCTTCAACGACAGAAAGATCTCGTTGATCTTGCGTAAAAAAGTCTTCTCCCGGCTCAGGAAAAAATTACGCGCCACCTGCATGGTGATGGTGCTGCCGCCTTGCACCCGCTCACCGGTGCGAGCCAGTTGCCAGGCCGCACGCAAAATACCCTGGTAATCCACCCCGGGGTGGTGAAAAAAGCGATCATCTTCAGCTGCCAGCACAGCATGAATCAAAGCCTTGGGGAATTCTTCATATTTAAGCGGTATGCGCTTCATTTCGCCAAATTCGGCCATCAGTTCGCCGCCGCGGGCGTAAACCCGCAGAGGAACTTGCAGTTGCACATCTTTCAGGCTACCGATATCAGGTAGTCGGGGGACAATATAAACGTAGGTGCCAATACCCCCTATTGCAGCCAGAAGCATCAAAGTGAGAACCGATGCCAGAAAAAATGTGATGAGTTTCTTAATAGTCGGTCTCATATGATTGATAAAAGTAAAGATTTCGGTGACTTCGCCCGATAGCAAGTATATCGCTTCAACAGCGGGAACTCTACGGCATAAATTGTGCGCGAGTTAACTGCTTCATTTTTTTGTGTTTGTAATTATTCATGCCTTGTCCTATAGTTGACTCTGAAACCTAATGTAATTATGGATATAGTTTCTCTAACCCCAAGGTATTAAAGAAGAAAATGGGTTTTACCGAGCTGTTCAAACCAAAAAAACCGCCGGTTTTAGGGCTGGATATCAGTTCCACCGCCATCAAATTGCTCGAACTGGGCAAACATGGCGATCGTCTACGCGTGGAAAGTTATGCCGTTGAACCCCTGCCACCAAACTCGGTGATTGAGAAAAATATTTCTGACGTGGAGGCTGTAGGCGAGGCCATCAAACGCGCAGTCAAACGTTCAGGCTCACGCAATAAATTTGCCGCGGCGGCAGTGGCGGGTTCTGCCGTTATCACCAAAACTATTTCCATGCCGGCCACCCTCACCGAGGATGATATGGAACAGCAGATCGAACTGGAAGCCGATCAATATATTCCCTATCCACTGGAAGAGGTCAATCTTGACTTTGAACTGCTGGGTCCAACTGAAAACGATCCTGAGAGCGTCGATGTGCTGCTGGCCGCGTCACGCAGTGAAAATGTAGATGTACGTATCGCCGCTATCGAACTGGCCGGGCTGAAAGCCAAGATTATCGATGTCGAAGCCTATGCCATCGAAAATTCATTTGCCATGCTGGCCTCGCAACTCCCTGAACAGGGTATCGACCAAACTATCGCCGTGGTCGACGTAGGCGCCACCATGACCACCCTCAATGTGATGCACGATCTGAAAACCATTTATACTCGTGAGCAGGTATTTGGCGGCAAACAATTGACCGAAGAAATCCAGCGCCGCTATGGTCTGTCTTATGAAGAAGCCGGTATGGCCAAACGTCAGGGTGGTTTACCCGACAACTATGTGCCTGAAGTACTGGAACCCTTCAAGGATGCCATGGCGCAACAGGTCAGCCGCTCGTTACAGTTTTTCTTCTCCTCCAGCCAGTACAATACCGTCGATCACATTGTGCTTGCCGGTGGCAGCTCCATGATCTTGGGGATTGACGAACTCATCGCCAATAAATTGGGTGTGCATACCTCGGTTGCCAACCCTTTTACCAATATGACTCTGGCTTCCCGGGTCAAGGCGCAAAGCCTCAGTAATGACGCACCCGCACTGATGATTGCCTGCGGTCTGGCCATGAGGAGCTTTGACTGATGGCGCGCATTAATCTCCTGCCCTGGCGCGATGAACTGCGCAAGGAACAACAACGACAGTTCCTCACCATCATGGGCTTGTCGGTCATTCTGATGCTGCTGATTTTGACTGCCGTACACATTCAGTATGCCAATATGATTGACACGCAGAATCAACGGAATCAGTTTCTCACCCAACAGATCGCCGATGTCGATGCCCAAATTAAGCAGATCGTGAAACTTGAAAAGGACAAGCGAAGCCTACAGGCGCGTATCTCGGTTATTCAGCAATTGCAGGGCAACCGGCCGCAAATTGTACATCTATTCGATGAAATTGCCCGAATTCTGCCCCAGGGTCTGTATCTAAAAAGTATCGACCAGAAAGGCAAGTCCATTACTATCGTTGGCTATGCCCAGTCCAATGCGCGGGTTTCTGCTTTCATGCGCAATATCGATGCCTCTGACTGGCTCGACAAACCCGTTCTGGACGTCATCAAACTAAACTCCAAAAATGGAAATGGCTCGCGTGAATTTACCCTGCACTGCCGGCAGGTTAATAAATCAGCCGGGAGCAAGTCATGAAAGACATCAATATTGATCTGAATGATCTTGATATCAATGCTATTGGCAGCTGGCCCATGCCGATCAGGGCCGCCGTGATTGTCGTAGTCTGCGTCCTGGTACTGGTGCTAGGCTACTTTCTAGACATCAAAGGCCAGCAACAAAACCTGGGGCGAGCCGAAGCACAAGAACTGAAACTGAAACAGGATTTTGAAACCAAATGGAAAAAAGCCGCTAATCTGGATGCCTATAAGCTGCAAATGAAAGAAATGGAAAAATCTTTCGGCACCATGTTGCGACAATTGCCCAGTAAAACTGAAATTGACGATCTGCTAGTGGATATTTCCCAAACCGGGCTGGCCAGCGGCATCAATTTCAAACTGTTCAAACCGAAAAAAGAAATCCAGAAAGATTTTTATGCCGAATTCCCGATTGAAATGGAAATGACGGGCGATTACCACCGTTTTGGTCGCTTTGTCAGTGGCATTGCGGCACTGCCGCGCATCGTAACACTGCACAATATATCCATTAAGGAAAATAGCCAGGGTAAAGACGGCAGTAAAACCTTGAGTATGCGCGTGATTGCCAAAACCTACCGCTACCTGGATGAAAATGAAATTGCACAACTTCGGGCCACAAAGAACAGAAATCGTAAGGGGCGAAGAAGATAAGCTCGTTATCTGACAGAATCGCATGAATATACTAAATGATTTACGACAACCGGCAAAAAGCATTTTCATTGCATTGCAAATTGCTGCGCTGCTGTTTCTGGTCGCCTGTAGCGGCGATCATCATGAAGATCTCACCTCCTATATCAATGATGTTAAAGCTCGCAAACAGGGACGTATCAAGGGTCTGCCTGAAATCAAGCCCTATGAATCTTTTACCTACGATCCCTCCAGTCTGCGCGATCCTTTTTCTCCGTTAATCGAAGAAAATAAAAAACAGGCCGCCGTTATGGATAATGGCCTGCGTCCGGATAGCAACCGAAAACTTGAGGCGCTGGAACAATTCCCGCTGGATTCGCTGGTCTTTGTTGGCAACCTTGAACGCAACGGCAAACGCTGGGCGCTGATTGCCGCCCCGGATGATACAGTTTACCGGGTACAGCCGGGCAATCACCTGGGACAGAATTTTGGCGAAATCCTGTCGATTTCGGAAACCACACTAGTAATAAAAGAAATCATACCGAATGGTACGGGCGGCTGGATCGATCGCAAAGTCTCCCTGCAACTGACTGAATGACGCCTGATGGGGTAGCAACACATGAATTTATCTATGAAAAATAACATAACAAATCACAGCCGTTTATGCTGGCGTAGCAACCAATCCTTCTGGCTGTTCATGATCATGGCCTTGCTAATGTCCGTTTCCGGCCTCTCACAGGCTGCAAGTCAGGCGGCAACTAACGAGCTGAATAACATTACCTACAATACCCTGCCTGGTGACAAAATTCAGATCCGCCTGTCGATGACCAAAAAGGTTCTTGAACCTGCCAGCTTTACCATTGATGATCCGGCTCGTATCGCTTTTGATTTTCCCTCAACCAGCGTCAACCTGCCTGCCAAAACCACACCGATTGGCGTAGGCGTTGCCCGCAGCATTACCGCCATACAGGCCGGTAATCGCACCCGCGTCGTGGTTAATCTTTCCAAACTGGTGGGCTACAACACGGCGGTAGAAGGCAATACCGTTATCATCACTCTCAATGATAACTCCTTTTCATCCTTCAGCAGCCAGGCCAAAGCCGACGGTGGTATGACACTGTCTTCAATGCCAAGTTCATCCGCTAACATTCTTAATGTCGACTTCCACCGCGGCGAAAAAGGTGAAGGCCGGGTCGTCGTTACTCTCGCTGATCCTAATACCGCAGTGGACATAAAAAAACACGGCAACGAAGTTTTGGTCACCTTCAAGAACAGCGCCTTGTCTGAAGATTTGGAACGGCGCATGGATGTCATCGATTTCGCCACCCCAGTAAAAACAATCGATGCCTTTAACATGGGTAAAGATGTTCGCCTGGTGATTACCGCCAGCGGTCAGTTTGATCATATCGCCTATCAGGCCGATGAAAAGCTGACCATCGATATCAAACCCATCGTCAAGACCGTCGATGCGAAGAAAAAGAAACGCCAGTTTGGCTACACCGGCGAACGCCTGTCGCTGAATTTCCAGAACATCGAAGTACGCGCCGTACTGCAACTCCTGGCCGACTTCACCGGTATTAATATGGTCACCAGTGATACTGTTGCTGGCAACCTCACCCTGCGCCTGAAGAACGTGCCCTGGGATCAAGCCCTGGATATCGTTCTCAAAACCAAAGGCCTGGCCAAACGCCAGACCGGAAATGTCATGCTGGTAGCTCCGGCCGAAGAAATTGCCGCACGCGAAAAACTTGAGCTGGAAGCCAGCAAACAAATCGTGGAACTGGCTCCACTGGAATCGCAAACCATCCAGATTAATTACGCCAAGGCAGCAAAACTGGCTGAACTCTTCAAAAAGAAAGATACCGCCCTGCTTTCCTCGCGCGGCTCAGTCATTGTTGATACACGTACCAATAAATTGCTAGTTCAGGATACGGCCGAACACATCGACGCTATCATAGCCATGGTAGAGGAGCTGGACATACCCGTCCGTCAGGTATTGATTGAATCCCGCATCGTCCTGGCCAGCACCAACTTCAAGCTGGAGCTGGGCGTGCGTTTCGGCGTAACCCGTAATTACACCGGCAGCGATGGCAAGCAACGCGTTATGTCAGGCAGTGCTGAAGCTACCCGGCAACTTATCAACGGGGATACTCTTATGCTGAATGATCAGTGGAATGTCGACCTGCCGGCCACCAGCAGAAGCGCCGGTAGTATCGGTCTGGCCATGGCGCGTCTGCCCTTCGGCACGCTGATCAACCTGGAACTTTCCGCCGCCCAATTGGAAGGCTCCTCGGAAACCGTCTCCAGCCCCCGCGTGATCACCTCAAACCAGCAGGAAGCAATTATCACCGCCGGTCAGGAAATCCCCTACCGCCAGGCCAGCTCCAGTGGTGCTGCTACTGTCGCCTTTAAGAAAGCGGTACTGGAATTGAAAGTTACCCCGCAGATCACACCCGATAGCCGGATTATCATGACCCTGGATGTACGCAAGGATCAGCCGGACTTTGGTAATCTGGTGGATGGTGTCCCGCCCATTAACACCCAGAGCGTGCAAACCGAAGTACTGGTTAATAACGGCGAAACCGTGGTTCTCGGCGGCATCTATGAACAGACCAAGAGCAAAACCATTAACCGCATCCCCTTCTTTGGCGACCTGCCCATCGTTGGTGCTCTATTCCGTAATAGCGTTGATGTTAATGACAAAAAGGAACTGCTGATTTTCATTACTCCGAAAATCCTGCAGGATAATATTACTCTCTAGCTCTTTCGGCTTAAACACTCCGGCATAAAAACCGGAGCCGATTTTAATTTCTGCAGGTCATGAATCAGGCACAACGAATCATTCTTATCGGCCCCATGGGCGCAGGCAAGACCACCATTGGCCGCCAGCTGGCCAAAACCCTGTCGATGGACTTTGTTGACAGCGATCATGAAATCGAGAGCCGCACCGGTGCCAATATCCCGCTTATCTTTGATCTCGAAGGTGAAGAAGGCTTTCGTCAACGTGAAATGGATGTCATTGATGAACTCAGCCAACGCAAACAACTAGTCCTGGCCACCGGCGGCGGTGTTGTTCTCAAACCCGAAAACCGTCAGCATCTGCATGATCGCGGCATCGTTATCTACCTGCAAGCCGAGATTGAGCAGCTCCTGAATCGCACCCGCCATGATCGTAACCGACCCCTGCTGCAAACTGAGAATCCGCACAAAAAATTCGAGGAATTAATGGCTGTCCGCGAACCTCTCTACCTTGAAACCGCCCATATCACTATCAATACCGAGCAGCAGAGTATCAACCACACGGTTAACAGAATCATTTCTGCGCTTGAAAATTTTCAGCATTAAAAAAGCGATACAATCTTCATTAATGGGTAGAGCCATGCTAAACCCAGCATTCAGGCTGAATAGTTAAACATAATCTTTTATACTTTCCCCATTCCTTAACGATAACGGGCAAACAATGAAAACCCTTC
>JAADGZ010000129.1 GCA_013152045.1 Gammaproteobacteria bacterium | reverse complement strand
CCACGTTCACGCGTAAGTTGATGATAAATACACTTTATTGCCTTTGTGTGTTGCTTTATCAGGGCAAGCTTATTCTGCTCCAGCCCTTGCCCGCGACCTGCAAAAGATGGGAAAATGCGCCGCTCTACATCCGGGGAAGAACTAGAACCGGGGATAAATGCGGGTAGTTGGATCGCGCTGACCCATCGGGGTGGCAGCGAACCTCCCGGCAGTTTTCCAGTTAATTATTCGGTATTCGGTCAGGATGCGCATAATGCTGCGCAGGGTTAAGGTTATGCCTGACGGACCTGGATGAAACGATTTACTCGATTTTGCTTTTGAAACTTACAGGGGAACACTATGTCATCTCGTAAACAACTCGCTAATGCCATACGTGCATTGAGCATGGATGCTGTACAGAAGGCTAATTCCGGTCATCCGGGTGCACCTATGGGTATGGCGGATATTGCTGAAGTCCTGTGGAACGACTTCATGACGCACAATCCGGCTAATCCTGGTTGGGCCAACCGTGATCGCTTTATTCTTTCCAATGGCCACGGCTCCATGTTGATTTATTCCCTGCTGCATCTGACTGGCTATGATCTGTCGATTGATGATCTGAAAAGCTTTCGTCAGTTGCATTCAAAGACGCCAGGGCATCCGGAATATGGTTATGCACCAGGCGTGGAAACCACCACCGGACCGTTGGGTCAAGGCATTACCAATGGTGTCGGTATGGCGATTGCTGAAAAGGCGCTGGCCGGACAGTTCAACCAGAAAGGTCATGACATCGTTGACCACCATACCTACGTCTTCATGGGTGACGGTTGCATGATGGAAGGCATTTCTCACGAAGCCTGTTCTCTCGCCGGTACCCTGGGTCTGGGCAAGCTGGTTGCCTTCTGGGATGACAACGGCATTTCTATCGATGGCCATGTAGATGGCTGGTTCACCGATGATACGCCCAAACGTTTTGAAGCTTACGGCTGGCATGTGTTGTCTGATGTGGACGGCCATGATGCGGAAGCCTTGAAGAAAGCGGTAGATATGGCTAAAGCCATGACCGACAAACCTACCCTGATCTGCTGCAAGACCGTGATCGGTTTTGGTTCGCCGAACAAGGCCGGCAGTCACGCCTCCCACGGCGCACCGCTGGGTGAAGAAGAAGTCAACCTGACCAAAGCCGCACTGGGCTGGGATCATGGTCCTTTCGAAGTGCCTGATGATGTCTATGCCGGCTGGGACGCACGCAGTAAAGGTGCGGCAGCAGAAAAAGCATGGAATGAAAAATTCGCTGCCTACAAGGCCGATTATCCTGAGCTGGCCGCTGAACTTGAACGCCGCATGAACGGCGAACTGCCGGCTGACTGGGCAAGCAAGTCTGCGGAGTTTGTTAATGCCGTGAATGATAAAGCTGAAACCATTGCCACCCGTCAGGCATCTCTGAAGTCTATCGAAGGTTATGCCGCGCTGTTGCCGGAAATCTTTGGTGGTTCAGCCGATCTGGGTTGTTCCAATTTGACCGAATGGTCCAGCCACAAACCTTTGCGCGCTGACAAACCGGACGCCAACTATATTAATTATGGTGTGCGTGAGTTTGCCATGTCCGCGATCATGAACGGTATCGCTCTGCACGGTGGTTTCGTACCTTTCGGTGCGACCTTCCTGATGTTCTCGGAATATGCGCGTAACGCCCTGCGTATGGCCGCGTTGATGAAACAGCGTGCCATCTTTGTTTACACCCATGATTCCATCGGTCTGGGCGAAGACGGTCCGACCCATCAACCTGTCGAGCAGATTCCGACCCTGCGCATGATTCCTAATATGAGCGTTTGGCGTCCCTGTGATGCGGTTGAAAGTGCAGTCTGCTGGAAGCAGGCGATTGAAAAGAAAGACGGTCCAAGCTGCCTGATTTTCTCACGCCAGGCTCTGCCGCATCAGTCGCGCAGCACCCAACAGATCGCTGATATAACTAAAGGCGCCTACATCCTCAAGGACTGTGAAGGTACGCCGGATGCGATTATTATTGCCACTGGTTCAGAAGTTGCGCTGGCGATGGATGCCGCTGCAGCCATGAATGGCAAGAAGATCCGCGTAGTATCCATACCTTGTGTGGATGTATTTGAGTCCCAGGATGAGGCTTACCGCGAAGCCGTGCTGCCGAGCAGCGTCAGCGCACGGGTGGCAGTGGAAGCAGCTTGCACCAGTGCCTGGTATAAATATGTGGGCCTGAATGGCAAGGTGGTTGGGATTGATCACTTCGGTGAATCAGCACCGGCTGGGGAACTATTCAAGGAATTCGGATTTACCGTTGAAAATGTCGTCAAGGCCGTAGAAAGCGTGCTTTAAACAGTAGACTGAATGATTGAATTATTTTAGATAAATTATTTTCGGGAGAAAAACAATATGACTATAAAAGTCGGTATTAATGGTTTTGGCCGTATTGGGCGGATGGTGTTTCGTGCTGTATATAATGATTTTAATGACATCGAAATAGTTGGCATCAATGATCTGCTGGACGCAGACTATTTGGCTTATATGCTGAAATATGATTCTGTGCATGGTCGTTTTGCACACGAGGTTTCTTCAGAAGCCGGTGCGATGATTGTCGATGGCAAGAAAATCCGCCTCACGGCTGAACGTGATCCTGCTGATTTGAAATGGGCCGACGTGGGTGCCGACATCGTTATCGACTGTACCGGTTTCTTCCTCACCGAAGAAGGTTGTCAGAAACACATTGACGCAGGTGCCAAAAAAGTTGTTCAGAGCGCGCCTTCCAAAGACGGTACACCGATGTTCGTTTATGGTGTTAACCATGAAAGCTATGCCGGTCAGACGATTGTTTCCGCTGCTTCCTGTACTACCAACTGCCTGGCACCTATTGCCAAGGTATTGAATGACAACTGGGGTCTGAAACGCGGTCTGATGACTACCGTGCATGCGGCCACCGCCACTCAGAAAACCGTTGACGGCCCGTCCATGAAAGACTGGCGTGGTGGTCGTGGTATTCTGGAAAACATCATTCCGTCTTCTACCGGTGCCGCCAAGGCTGTAGGCGTGGTATTGCCCGAGCTGAACGGTAAACTGACAGGCATGGCTTTCCGTGTTCCTACTTCGGATGTTTCGGTTGTAGATCTGACCGCCGAACTGGAAAAAGAAGCCTCTTATGAGGACATTTGTGCGGCCATGAAGGAAGCCTCGGAAGGCTCCATGAAGGGTACCCTGGCCTATACCACTGACAAGGTCGTATCGACCGACTTCCGTGGTTTCAGCGCCTCATCCATTTTTGATGCCGGTGCCGGTATCGCGCTGGACAGTACTTTCGTCAAGGTTGTATCCTGGTACGATAACGAATATGGCTACACCTGTAACATGCTGCGCTTTGTAGAACACGTTGCGGCTAATTAAGTAATTTAAACACCACCCGGCTTATCAAGTTTGGGTGGTGTTTTTTTACTTTCAAAAAACCTTTCAACGCAAAGGCGCAGAGTTCGCAAACTACGCGAAGTTTTATAGTCCGCTTTTGTGATTACAGGTCAGGCAACAAGCTAAATATTAAACGCAAAGATGTTTCCTATGAATCTTGCTTTGCGTCCTCCGCGTCATAGCGTCTTTGCGTTTAATATTTAATAGTTTTTAAGTTTAGGAGTATTATCGATGTCAGTAATTAAAATGACTGATCTGGATCTGGCCGGCAAGCGTGTGCTGATTCGTCAGGATCTCAATGTTCCCATCAAAGACGGCAAAGTCAGCAGCGACAAGCGCATCCGTGCGTCGCTGCCCACCATTGAGCACTGCATCAAGGCCGGTGCCAAAGTTATGTTGATGTCCCATCTGGGGCGGCCGACCGAAGGCGAACCGGCTGACGAGTTTTCCCTGTTGCCGGTGGCCAACTATTTGAGCGAAGCATTGGGCAAGGATGTAAAGCTGATCAAAGACTATCTTGATCAGGTGCCAGCACTGAATGATGGCGAGGTAGTGATATTAGAGAACTGCCGTTTCAATAAAGGCGAGAAGAAGAATGACGATGCGCTGGCAAAGCAATATGCAGCCTTGTGTGATGTCTATGTAATGGATGCCTTTGGTACTGCGCATCGGGCTCAGGCCTCGACCCATGGAGTGGCCAAATTTGCGCCGACCGCCGCTGCCGGTCCGTTACTGGCCGGGGAACTGGAAGCTCTGGGCAAGGCGCTGGATAATCCGGCCCGGCCGATGGTGGCTATCGTTGGTGGTTCTAAAGTTTCAACCAAGTTGACGGTGCTGGAATCCCTCTCGAAAATTGTCGATCAATTAATTGTCGGTGGCGGTATCGCCAACACCTTTATTGCCGCGGAAGGTCACAATGTCGGCAAATCGCTGTATGAAGAAAAACTGGTGGAGACCGCAAAAAAACTGAAGACTGCCGCGCAGGAAAAAGGCGGTGATATTCCGGTACCTACCGATGTGGTTTGTGCCAAAGAGTTTTCTGAAGCGGCGGACGCCACGTTGAAAAAAGTCGAAGATGTTGCGGATGACGATATGATTTTTGACATTGGCCCAGAAACCGCAAAGGCGCTGGCTGAAATCCTGAAAAAGGCCGGTACTATTGTCTGGAACGGTCCGGTCGGCGTATTCGAATTTGATCAGTTTGGTGAAGGCACCAAGGCAATTTCCCTGGCCATTGCCGAGAGTGAAGCCTTTTCCATTGCCGGCGGGGGTGATACGCTGGCAGCCGTGGACAAGTATAATATTGCCGACCGGATATCCTACATTTCCACTGGTGGAGGTGCCTTTCTGGAATTTCTCGAAGGCAAGAAACTGCCAGCAGTCGAAATTCTTGAACAGCGGGCTAAATGAATAGTAACGAGGAACCAGAGACGAGGAATGAGCAAAATCAGGCTGTTAGCAGTCATTTGACTCTTATTGTTCGTCATTGAGCTTATATGCGCAGAACTAAAATTATAGCTACATTAGGTCCGGCAACCAGCGACGCCAGAATGCTCGACAAAATTATCGAGGTTGGCGTAGATGTCGTGCGGGTAAACTTTTCTCACGGCACACCGGAAGAACATGTTGCGCGGGCCGAACAGTTACGCAACCGAGCGCGCGCTCATGGCCGCCAGGTGGGGGTTCTGTGTGATTTGCAGGGGCCAAAAATACGCATCGAATGTTTCAAAGATGGCAAGGTTGAACTTGAGGATGGCGCTCCCTTCACCCTGGATACCGCGCTGGATCCCAAAGCTGGCACCATTGAGCGGGTCGGTATTTCCTACAAAGCTCTGCCAGATGACGTTAAGCGGGGTGATACCCTGCTACTCGATGACGGTGGCATCGTGCTCTGGGTCGATAACGTCGATGGTACAGCAGTCAACTGCAAGGTTGTGGCCGGCGGCGAATTGTCTAATCGCAAAGGTCTAAACCGTCAGGGCGGTGGCCTGTCGGCACCGGCACTGACCGAAAAAGATCGCGAAGACATCAAGCTGGCGGCTAAAATGCAGGCGGATTACCTGGCGGTGTCCTTTCCGCGTTGCGCCGATGATATTCACAAGGCGCGTGAGTTGATGCAGGCCGCTGGTGGCCATGCTGGCATCGTGGCCAAGATTGAACGCGCCGATGCACTGGAGAATGTCGAAGAAATTATCGAGGCCAGTGACGTGATCATGATTGCGCGCGGCGATCTGGGTGTGGAAATCGGCGATGCCGCCCTACCGCCGGTGCAGAAACATCTGATCAGCCTGGGGCGGACCATGAACAAGGTGGTGATTACCGCCACCCAGATGATGGAATCCATGATTCACAGCCACATCCCGACTCGCGCGGAAGTCTTTGACGTGGCTAATGCCGTGCTGGATGGCACCGATGCGGTTATGCTTTCGGCTGAAACTGCCACTGGTAAATTTCCGGACAAGGCGATTGCAGCGATGGATCGGGTTTGTCGCGAAGCCGAAAAGCAGCGTATTGCCACCCATTCGGATCACCGCATCGATACCACTTTCCAGCATATGGATGAAGCCATTGCCATGGCCTCCATGTATACCGCCAACCACTTGGGAGTGAAGGCGATTGCAGCCTTGACCGAGTCGGGTTCCACGACTTTGTGGATGTCGCGTATCAGCTCACGAATTCCGATTTATGCGCTTACTAGCCATGTTGAAACGCGCCGCAAAGTCACAATGTATCGCGGGGTTTGCCCGGTTAGTTTTGAAGTTACCAGTAAAGATCATGCCGAGATCAATAAAGAAGCGGTGGATGAACTGTTACGCCGTGGTGCGGTGCGTGATGGTGATCTGGTGATTATCACCAAGGGTGATCTGATGGGCGTTATGGGCGGCACTAATGCGCTGAAAATTGTACGTGTTGGCGAAATGGTTGAGCCGGACAACGGAACAGAATAAGCCGCTTGTTAATCTTGTCGGGTTTAATTTACCCGTTGCTTGTAGCAAAAAATAGTAGCATGGGTAGAGTGAAGCGCGAAGTCCAGTAGGGAAACCCATCGGCGGATTACAACGTAATACCCCGTCCGCTTGCGGAGGGGGTTTATTAGAAAGAATTCCCGGCTGTGCATGGTTTGCCAGCCGGTTTCAAACAGTACGACTTTATTTTTCAATTTAAACCTAACTTCTGAAAGGAGGTCAAATATGGCCCTTATCTCGATGCGTCAATTACTGGATCATGCCGCAGAAAATAACTATGGCATGCCTGCGTTCAACGTTAATAACATGGAACAGGTTCACGCCATTATGCAGGCAGCCGATGCCACCAACAGCCCGGTCATCATGCAGGGTTCGGCTGGTGCGCGTTCCTATGCGGGCGAACCCTTCCTGCGTCACCTGATCAGCGCGGCAATTGAGATGTATCCGCACATTCCAGTTGTTATGCATCAGGATCATGGCTCCGAACCGGCGGTTTGTTTGCGCTCCATTCAGTCGGGTTTTAGCTCGGTAATGATGGATGGCTCGTTAGAAGCCGATATGAAAACTCCCTCCAGCTTTGAATACAATGTTGCAGTTACCAAAGAAGTCGTGAAAATGGCGCATGCCGGCGGCGTCTCCGTCGAAGGCGAACTGGGTTGCCTGGGATCACTGGAAACTGGCGAAATGGGTGAAGAAGACGGCCACGGCGCTGAAGGCAAACTGGATATGGACCAGCTCCTGACCGGCGTGGAAGAAGCGGCTGACTTCGTTGAGAAGACTGGCGTAGATGCCCTGGCGATTGCTATTGGCACTTCCCACGGTGCGTACAAATTCACCAAGGAACCGACCGATGAAGTCCTGCGTATCGACCGCATCAAGGAAATTCACACGCGTATCCCCAACACCCATCTGGTTATGCACGGCTCCTCTTCCGTACCTCAGGAATGGTTGAAGATCATCAACTCCTATGGTGGCGATATGGGCCAGACCTATGGTGTGCCAGTGGAAGAAATCGTCGAAGGCATCAAGAATGGTGTGCGTAAGGTCAATATCGATACCGATCTGCGTATGGCCTCTACTGGTTCCGTGCGTAAGCACCTGGCTGAGAACCCAGCAAACTTTGACCCGCGTAAATTCCTCAAGGAAGCGACCAAGGGTATGATGGAAATCTGCAAAGGGCGTTTTGAAGCTTTCGGTGCAGCGGGTAATGCTGACAAGATCAAAGCGATTACGCTTGAAAAAATGATCTCCTTCTACAAATAAACCGCGTGGGGACGGCATTCCCCAACAGCGCTGGTAAAGGCAAAAGGGCAGGTGACATTCACCTGCCCTTTTTTATTTCCCGCCATTATTATTTTCTGGTTCCCACGCTCTTGCGTGAGAACCCATACGTCAATCGATACGCTGATTCAGGTATCCATTCCCACGTAGGAGTGTGGAAACGGGAGAGTTCAGCCAGCTAGCGTTTTTCGTTGCAAACAAGAGGGAATTGGAAACCAACGGAGATTAAAAAAAATGAACATGATTGATAATGTAGTTGAACAGGTGGTCGCAGTGATTGAAGCCAACCCGCGTTCCGGCCAGGCCTTGTTGTTGTATGCGTTATGCAAGACACTGGATATTGAGAAAGGCGGGCATATGTACACGCTCAGAAAACTGGTCGATATGAGTCCCGCAAATCGGCAGTTATCTTATGCGCTTATGGAGCTGATGAGCCTGGGGAAAAACAGGGGCCAAGTCTGGGATGCGGCATTAATGCGCATGGATCAGGCCATTCGAGGCTAGGCTGCTAGTCGATGAATATTGAAAAATCAAGGCTGCAGAAGCAGGAAAAAATCTAAAGTCGTTCCAGTGACAAGACGTTAAAACATATAGAACACCTGTAGTACACAGGTTTTGTTGGAGATATGTCATGTCACTAGAACAGTTTAATTTGCAATTTAGCCATAATTTTAAGGCGAAAAGGACATTCTTCTTATTTTTTCTTTCCTGCCTGGTCGGAAGCATCATGCTGGCTCCTGCGGTCTATGCAGACTCACCGCTGAAGGAGATGGATGCGAGATCCCATAAGATGCTGGATTCGAGCCTACAGAGCTTGGGTCAACGGGCAACGTTTGCTAGTTATGCATTGATACAGGGCGTACAGGCCTTTAAAAATAAGGACTTTTATCGTGCAGAAAGGATCTGGCTGCCGCTAGCCCATAATGGTAACAGCAAAGCCGAGTTTTTCCTTGGTATGCTGTATGAGAGCGCCAGTAACGACCGTTATAAAGCACTTTACTGGTATCGGCGTGCCGCTGAGCAGGGTGATCGTGAGGCTCAGCACAATCTTGGGCTGGCTTATGCGCGGGGCCTGGGAGTAAAGAAAAATATTCCTAAAGCCATTAAGTGGTGGCGGGCAGCCAGTATGAAGGGCAATACCGATTCTCAGTATAACTTGGGGATTATCTATGCTACTGGCGGCGATGGCGTGAGCCGTAATTTCAAAGAAGCCAAGCGTTGGTGGTTGCTGGCCGCTGCCAACGGCGACGCCCTGGCGCAGTATAATTTGGGCGCTATGTATGCCAATGGTGTGGCTGGCAAGCAGAGTTACTGCGAAGCTGCACGCTGGTGGTCCCGCTCCCAGTCCAATGGTTTTAAACAGGCTGACATTGCGCTTGAAAATCTAGATCGCCGATATCTGGATACTGCAAACTGCCAATAAAAAGCAAAACCAAAA
>JAADGZ010000168.1 GCA_013152045.1 Gammaproteobacteria bacterium | reverse complement strand
CGGCCCAAGGGTCCGCTCCTACAATTGTTTAGGGCAATAAATTATTTCACTGCAGGCAACGGGGAATCCGACCCGGAGAGATTGAATTATGAGACATTCTGGCCAGGAGAGATTCTCGCTCGCATGGCGTCAGATCATCTTTGAGAAGCGTCGGCTTGCCGCTGCACTCGCCGGAATAAGTTTTGCCGTTTTATTGATTCTGGTGCAGATCGGTTTTTATTCGGCAATGAACGACAGCGCCACCAAGGTGCTCAAACACCTGAATACACAACTGGTTATTATACCCGCCGGGTTTGAATTCTTTGGCTCGCAACATGACTTCGCCCGCCCAAGGCTGATGCAGGCGGCCGGTGTTGCCGGCGTCGATGAAGTGCTTCCCCTTTATTATTCGTTCTGTAGTTTTAAAAATATCAATACAGGTTATCAGCGTTGGATCTTGTGTATGGGCCTTCAGCCAGGAAGCCGTATGCTGACCCTGTCGGATGTCATTGCCCAGGAAAACAAGCTCACTGTTAGCGGGCGGGTTCTATTTGACAGAAAGGGCCTCAGCAATTATTTCGGCAACGTGGTTGAGCGTTTCAATCGCGATGGGCTCTTTGCCGCTACGGTAGAAGGCCACAGTGTCACCGTTGATGGACTCATTGATATCGGCGTCACCTTTGCGGCTTTCGGTAATATCCTGATGGGAGAGCAGACGTTTTTCTCGCTTTTCCCGAATGACTCTCCAGGGCTGGTAAATGTTGGCCTCGTGCGCCTGGATCAGGGTGTTGATCCACAGATTATGCGCAAAAAAATTAGCAATATTCTTGGTGGTAAAGACATCAAGGTGTTGACGCGCGCTGAATTTGTCCAGCATGAAATAGACTACTGGAACAAGACAGCGGCAATCGGTTTCCTGTTTATCGTCGGCGCCATTATGGGATTTATCATCGGCGCGGTGATCGTCTACCAGATTCTCTACACTAATGTGATCAACCACCTGCCCGAATTCGCAACGCTCAAGGCAATGGGTTATTCCGACCATTTTTTTTCCGCCCTGGTGCTCAAGCAATCGCTTATCCTGTCGGTACTGGGCTTCATTCCCGGTACGCTCCTGTCGTGGATAATCTATCGTTACACGGCTGCATCAACCGGCTATACGATGATCCTGAGCCTGGATAAAGCGGCCATAGCTTTCACCTCTACGACCATTATGTGCATGCTGGCAGGACTGCTTGCCATGCGGCATTTGAAAAAGGCGGATCCCGCGGAACTCTTCCGATGAACGCTTCCGATAAACATCCCATTATTGAATTCAATAACGTCAACTATTCCTTTGGTGAAGGTCATCTGCGCCGCCAGGTGCTTTTTTCGCTGACAGGTGCAATAAATGCGGGCGAGGTAGTGATTGTCACCGGGCCTTCCGGTTCGGGAAAAACGACATTTCTAACCCTGATCGGTGCCCTCAGGCGTTTGCAGGAAGGCAGCGTCCGATTGATGGGTTGCGAATTGTACGGTGCACCTCAGAAAGTGCTGCGTGAGGCACGTCAGAATATCGGTTTTATTTTCCAGCTCCACAACCTGATCGATGCACTGACGGCACACCAGAACCTGATGATGGGGCTGCGGCTGCACCCGGAAATCCAGTCGCCCTCTGCGGCGGCAGACAACATCCTCAAGCAGATCGGTCTTAGCGATCATGTTGACAAGTTTCCCCGCCAGCTTTCCGGTGGGCAGAGACAGCGAGTGGCAATTGCGCGCGCCCTTGTGATGCGCCCAAAGATCATTCTTGCCGACGAACCGACGGCATCGCTGGACGGCAAGACAGGACGGGTAGTCGTGGAACAGTTGCATGATCTTGCCACCAAGCAAGGCTCAACTATCCTGCTGGTGACCTACGACCCGCGCATTCTGGATATTGCCGACCGCGTTCTTGCACTTGAGGACGGCCGTTTTGTCGGCATGACGGTCAGGGAGGCAAGTCGTGCCGGACTGGTTTAAGGGTATAAGGACGCGAGCACGCCTTGGTCATTCTTGCCCATCCGCATCTATGCGCCCACGACATTCATTACATCCCTATAAATCAAATCTTGTCAGGTTCACTCTAGGCTTGGGAACCAAGACCACCAATTTTGCAATGAGCTAAATGAACGTCGAATGGAGTTGAAGAATAGTTTCCAATTGGGCCTCCGCTGCCACTTTGCCCGCAATGATGGCGTCTTCAGCCCGGTAGAATTCCAACGAGCCAATTTCACTGATATCGGGTTTTAATAGCAGGTCGGGCGGTAAAATGCGCAGGCGTAGGCGCATGATTGTGTCCTGGACAATCAATTGGGACTGGTTCATAACTGAACTGACGCCGAGATTGCTTTCCTTATGGAGCGGAAAATGGTGCTTCCGTTTGAACCCCTGGAACCATTCGCTGAGATGCTGCGGCATATTTGGCCAGACATCAACCAACAACTCTTTCAGCCTCTTATCCCATTCCAGCGCTTCTTTTTCCCGGTGCGCGGCATGCATCTCAACCTTTGGGTGGACCTGCACCGCAAGAACAGGGCCACCAAAGAGCGTCCTTGCGGAATCAAAAGGCACGGGATTGACCATTCCGCCATCAATCAGCGTTCGGCCATCTTTCTGGAAGGGAGTAAGCAGGCCCGGATATGAAATGCTGGCGCGCACGGCGTCGAGCAGATTGCCTTTGCGGATGACAACCTGCGCTCCGGTGGAGAGATCGGTGGCAATGGCAGCGAATGGCGTGGGTAAATTCTCAATTTTCTTGTCCGCCATGTATGGCGTCAGATATTCGCGGATACCCTTGTCTGTAGAAACGCCGAGCTCACTGAAATCAGGCGTGAACAGGCGCATAGTGGATATCCAATCCATACGGCAGGCGAGTTCCCGTATTTCTTTAATCGGGGTTCCCGCTGCAAAGAAGGCGCCGATTTCCGCACCAATGCTGGTGCCGACGATGGCCCGGACGGGAATCTTTTCGCGCACGAGCACTTCGATGACGCCGATGTGGGCTAATCCACGGGCGCCGCCGCCACCAAGGGCAAGCACAAGTCCTTGATCTCTCACTTTATCCATGGGCTCACCCTGCTCTCGGGCAGGGAATGAATGCAGGCGCCCGTTGCTGGTAGCCGACGTATTCAGGATGCATGGTTCGCATGCGCTGCTCCTCAAATTGTGACCCAATGATAAAATACAAAATGATAATGGCAAACAGATTCAGACTGTTCTCGGCCTGAACCGGGCTGTGAGCATGGTAAAGAGAGGCGTCAGGTAGCTGGTGGATAAAGCCAAGCCAAATGAAAATCAGAGATATATACCAATTTTTGGCGACCTACGATCCGCGCATTCTGGATATTGCCGACCGTGTGCTTGCACTTGAAGACGGACGTTTTGTCGGCATGACGGTCAGGGAAGCGGATCGGGCCGGACTGCTTTAATCTGCGCCACCGGATTTAAGCACTGGGATTGTGCCAACCGCCGTCTGCAGCAATGAGATCATCCGCTGCTTTGGGGCCCCAGCTACCGGCCTTGTACGACTCAACCTGATGATGCTCCGTCAAGACAGGCTCAACCACGGCCCAAGAGGCCTCAATGCACTGCTCGCGAGCGAATAGCGCCCCGTCACCGACTATGGCGTCCCCCAGGAGCCGCTCGTAGGGTGCTTCTTTATCCGACTGCTCGTCCAGCAGGAAAAGTTCACGTTGATCACCGGTGAACGTTTTCCCTGCGCGTTTGACGCGGGCGGCAAGGGCAACGGCAGTACGCGGGGAAAGCCGAAAGCGCAGATAGTTGGCACGACCGTTCGCCGGGATCGAGTCATCGAAAAGCCGCTGTGGTGGCGGTTTCAACTCCACCAGGATCTCGGCCGCCGTTCCGGCCAGACATTTACCGGACCGCAAATACCACGGCACACCTTGCCAGCGCCACGAATCGATGAACAACCGCAGGGCACAGAAGGTTTCGACATCGGAGTCTTCCGCCACACCCGGCTCCTGTCGGTAACCGGCGTACTGGCCACGTACCAGATCGCCGGGCTCAAGCGGACGCATGGCCCGAAAAATTTTGTGTTTCTCGGCATGCACAGCGCCAAAACCCTGATAGGCCGGTGGCTCCATGGCCAACAGCGCGACGATCTGAAACAGGTGATTCTGCACGACGTCACGCAGACAACCGACGCTCTCGTAAAACGCGCCACGCCCCTGCACACCAAAGGCCTCTGACAGTGTGATTTGCACACTGGCCACGTAATTGCGATTCCAGACCGGTTCCAGGAACGTATTGGCGAAGCGGAAATAGAGGATGTTCATAATCGCTTCCTTGCCGAGGAAGTGATCAATGCGGAAGATTGCATCTTCTGCAAACACCGAGCGCAGAATGCGATTGAGTTCCCGCGCAGACGCCAGATCACGCCCGAACGGCTTTTCGATGATGACACGCGCCTGCTCGGCCAGACCCACAACGCCAAGCTCTAGCACAACCGTCTCGAACAACGTGGGAGGGATGGCGAGATAATGCGTCGGGCGACGGGCATCGCCAAGCGCATTCTTGAGTGCCTTGAAGGTGCCTGGATCGTTGTAGTCGCCACTGACATAACTGAGCAGTGAGAGAAGATGATCGAGAGCTGTCTCGTCATCGATCTCGCCGGATTTTTCTATCGCATCCCGGACGTGCTTACGCAGTTTCGCCAAGCTCCATGGCGAGGCGGCGACCCCGATCACCGGCACATTAAGCACGCCGCGCCTGGCCATCGCGTAGAGCGCTGGAAAGATCTTTTTGTAGGCGAGGTCGCCGGTCACGCCGAACAATACCAGCGCGTCTGCCGACGTTGTGTGACTCTGAATATCGTCCATTTCAGCGCTCCGCTTTTTTTTCATCATGTCCACCCGACCCGGTCCCGTTATTTTGCCACAAACCAGCCGGTTCAATGAGTATCGGGTTTTTTATTCGCACCAAGTTTAATCATGTAATCCACCGCCGCCTCTACCCGCGCATCGGAACAGATATTACAACCTCCCTTGGGAGGCATCATGGAACCATCACCTTTGATGGCAACCTGATAAAGATGATCGCGGCCCTGATCAAGTAAGATCTGTCGAACCCTCTGCTTGCTTGCTTCGGGCGCGCCGACAACGCCGGTGTCATGACAAGCGCTACAGTTACTCTCGTAAAGCTTACGCCCGGCTTCTTTACTCAAGGGTGTTTGCAATCCTCTCACCGGAGGCGATACGCTCTTTACCGATTTCAGATAATCGGCGATGGCGAGCATGTCCGTGTGGCGAAGATACCTCAGGCTGTTATGCTCGACGTCGCTCATGGAGCCCAGCAGCTTTCCTCCCGTGGGTTTAACGTCATGCATAAATATGTCTGCGATTGCGCCGGGTGACAGGTGCCGTAGTCCTTGTGCATTTATGCTTGGCGCGTAATAGTCTTCCACAAAAGCGCCCGCCAGGTAATATTCTTTTTTCGGGGCCCCAAACATATTCAGCTCAGTATGGCACAGGGCACAGTGACCCGGACCCTCGACGATGAATGCTCCTCGATTCCAGCGTTCAGCCTTTTTCGGATCGGGGCTGTATTGTCCCTTATCAAAATCAAAATACAGCAAGCGCCAGCCGAATTGCAGCCAGCGGTAGTTGAACGGCCACTCCATCCGTGGCGGCTTGTTGATGTGTTTTTCAGCAGGAATGCGGTCCAGATAGGCCTTGATCGCCACGACGTCTTCGCGACTCATGCGATTGTAATAGTTGTAGGGAAAAACGGGGAAATAATAGCTGCCGTCCGGGCTGATCCCCTCCCTCATGGCAGTGACGAAATCATCCTCACTCCAGTTACCGATACCGGTGTCTTTATCCGCTGTGATATTCGGCACGAATAACGCACCAAAGGGTGTGTCGATACGCAAGCCACCGGCGAAGGGCGCACCCCCGTTTCTGGTATCCGTGTGACAGGCCATGCAATCGCCCAGCTTTACCAGGTATTCACCGCGTGCAATCTGCGCTTTATCGGCGCCCGCTTCAATATGGGCCGAAGGGAATTCTGGGTAGTGTAAGGATATATTGTTGGCGACAGTGTCAGCGAATAGTTCCAGGGGCAACAACATGGCGGCAAACAGCGCCATCAAACACACCCAGCATCTATTATTGGGCCACGAATGACAACAACTCAAACCCATTTGCGTTCGCTTTTTATCGTTCATCTTTATTTCTCATCTTTATGAACCCGAGGTAAGCAGTACCAGCGAACGTGGGCCGACAGCCAATGTCTGTCCGCCCCTCACGGTAGCCGCTTCGCCGCCGCTCATGTTGACACCGGATGGTTCAGTGGCTGTGTCCACCCTGACCCACCACCTCCCCTTGCCGGGCAGTTGAAAACTGACTGAATGTTCCTCGGCATTGAATAACAAGCAGAGCTGCTCCTCACTCGGAGCGGTTGCAAGAATATGACAACCCAGGCTGCGATCCGGCTTATTCCAGTCCGGATAGCCACCGGCCGAATCAAACCAGACAAGCTCACCCTGACGATAAAACTGTTCGGCACTCAGCACCGGATAGCGCTTTCGCAGGGTGATCATGTCCCGGGTGAAGTCGCGTAATTCACTATTGGCCTGCAGCCGTGCCCAGTCATACCAGGAAGTTTCATTGTCCTGACAATAGGCATTGTTGTTGCCATTTTGACTACGGCCGAATTCATCACCACCCAACAGCATGGGCACGCCACGAGACAGCATCAGGGTAGCGATGAAATTTTTCATCTGCCGTCGCCGCAATCGCTGGATATCGGCGTTCTCCGTTGGACCTTCCACGCCGTAGTTGGCACTGTGGTTTTCCATCATGCCATCGTGATTTTGTTCACCGTTGGCCGCGTTGTGCTTGCTGGCATAGCTCACCAGATCATTCAGGGTGAAGCCGTCGTGACAGGTAACGAAGTTGATGCTGTTGAGTGGGGCCTTGCCGCTGTGTTGATAGAGATCGGCGCTGCCACACAGGCGACTGGCCAGGGCGCCACGCATACCCGGATCACCGCGCCAGAAACGGCGAACGTCATCGCGAAAACTGGCATTCCACTCCGACCAGCGCCGCCCTGGAAAGCGACCGACCTGGTAGACGCCTGCGGCATCCCAGGCCTCGGCAATGAGTTTTACATCATGCAGGATGGGATCCTCAGCGATACGTTCCAGCAATGGGGTATTGGCTTGCAGTACACCGTTCTTGTCCCGCGCCATGACCGAGGCGAGATCAAAACGAAAACCATCGACATGCATCTCCAGCACCCAGTAACGCAGACAATCGAGGATGTAATCGCGCACCACGGGGTGATTGCAGTTGAGCGTGTTGCCACAGCCGGTGAAATTGCGATAGTGTCGCGGTTCGCTGTCCAACATGTAATAGATCGTATTATCCAGCCCTCGGAAATTAAGGGTCGGCCCTTGCTCGTCGCCCTCCGCCGTGTGATTGAAGACGATATCGAGAATGACTTCGATGCCGGCGCGATGGAGCTCACGCACCATGGTCTTAAATTCATCGCTCTGACAACCAGGACTCGCACAACTGGAATAGCCCTCTTTAGGCGCAAAAAAGGCCACGCTGTTGTAGCCCCAGTAATTGTGCAGGACTTCGCCATTAATGGGATTGCGCTGCGTGAGTTCGCGTTCATTAAATTCCTGCACCGGCATCAGCTCCAGGGAGGTGATACCAAGTTCCTGGAAATAGGGAATCTTTTCCACCACGCCAAGAAAGGTACCGGGATGGCTCGCACCTGAGGAGGGATGAATGGTCAATCCGCGAACGTGGGTTTCGTAGATAATCGTATCCTGCCAACGATGCCGCAGCGGTCGGTCACACCGCCAGTCAAAATCATCAGACGTCACCAGACAACGTGCCATCCACGGCTCGTTATCTTTGCACCAGAAGGAAAGGTCGCTACGCGGTGAGGCCGGATCATAGCCCCGCGCATTACCAAAGTCCCAGCGTCCTGTACCGGCCAGCGCCGTTGCATAGGGATCAAGCAGCAGTTTATGCCGGTTGTAACGTATGCCCGACTCAGGTTGATAGGGACCGTCCACATGGTAGGCATAGGCCTGGCCGGCCTGTAAGCCACCCACCCACACATGCCAGATATCACCCGTGCGATGCGCAGCGGGATCCAGCTCAATACGCAGGTGATGCTTGGAAGCATCCGGAGTTTCATAGAGCAGCAACTCAACCGCCCGGGCGTGACGACTGAACAGTGCAAAATTAATGCCCTCGTCACGCGGCCAGGTGCCGAGCGGTAACGGCCAGCCGCAAGCCACCCGAACAGGTGCATGTGGCTTGTCTGGCGGCACAACACCCGCGGGATGATCACAGGATTTCTTCATAACCAGATACCGGTAAACCAGTGCCCCAACCCCAGATAGAGAGCTACCCAGAGCAGGCAGGCTGGCAGGTCGTAGAGATAAAAACGCTGCGGGGAAATACCTGAGATACCTGCCAATGGTGGTACGACGGGATGAACAAACCAGACGAACCGGCCAACGGCAATCCCTGCCGCCCCATAGCGCTGCAGATAATCAGAAGCCCTTGAACGCTTTTCCCTAAAACGCGTTTTGTGCAGACGATAGTGCAATTCCTTTGACCCCAGGCGCCCCGTCCAATAGCCCAGGCTGTCACCCAGCATGGCACCGAAGGAGGCAAACAGCCAAGTTTTCTCTAACGGCAAAACGCCACTCGCCGTCAGGGCACCCAGGGAAATTGTGATGAAAATACCGGGCAACATCAGGCCAATCAGCGGGGCAGACTCCAGCAACATGAGGATGACAATGCCGAGGTAGCCCCATTGCCTTACCCATTCCTGCACCAGCGTCAGATCGGTCTCGTTCATTGGCGTTCCTCATCGAACTCCACCTGGGCTTGAAGTATCAGGGCAGGACAAGCACTGGGTCAGCTCCTTTCCATTCCAGGCGAGTACGCCAGGTTTCTGCATCATCATTGCCAACATCCATAAGCACCACCGTCTTGCCGTCCATCACGGCCTGATGCAGAATTTCCAGCTTGTCTTCCGGAATGCCCATGCGCCGCAGGGCGATGGTGAGGTGGGTCGCGGCTGCGCCAGCGGTCATTATTCCCGCACCGGTAACAGCGCCAACAATCGCATTGATAATGGGACCGGCCACCAGAACCGGGCCAATACCGGGAATCAGCATCAGACC